>CAMCSI010000152.1 GCA_945877885.1 Chlamydia trachomatis | reverse complement strand
TGGGAAAGGAATGTTAAACGAAGTATCAAAACTACACTTTAAGACTTATAACGATCTATTTGTCTAATGAGAAATTATTGATGAAATGGTTGAAATGATGCTCATGGTAATTTTTGATCTCACATTCCATAGCAAGTAAATAAAGGGAATTATTTGCCTGAATGGCTCTACCTTTAAAGTAAACAGCATCTGTTCTGATAAAAAAATCCATCGCAGGATTTCCAGCAACTTCTGTAACTTCTGCAAAAATCAATCGATTATTTGGATTTTGTGCAATTAACGTATTTAAAAAATGCTCTAAATTACCCTTAGCATCCTCTTTTCTTACCTCTCCAGGGTATTTTGCAATTAACACCATAAAAACCTCTTTTCTCTGAAGATCAGCAACATATACATCGTAACGTAACTTTTCCTCTGAACCACGCATTTTCATATCTTGTTGCATGTGATCAGGCTTTCTTGGGAATGTGGCCATGCAAGTGCCATCTTCTGAGCGAATTTGATGCCAAGAGTTAAACTCTGTATCAACTGCTGCGACAAGCCCATTTGCCATTACATTGTTTAATGATGGAAGAAGCAACGCTAATCCAAAAACTACCTTTCTTATATTATTCATTATTAATATCCTTTTATGTTAGTAAGCTTAACGCTGTGGTTGTAGCGGACCCCCCGCTAGTGGGTACTTGAAAAAATAAAGCGATTAAAAACTCAAAAACAAAGGTTATTGCAAGTAAAACTACACCGGCAAGGATTAAGTTCCATAAACTCATCCATGCAGAAAACCCCTGCACCTGTCCAACTGTATGAAGAGTGATCACAAATTCCCAAATATAGAAAAACAACTGAGTAAATAGTAAAATGGTAACAACTTGAGGAAGATCTATCAACATGTACACCTGAGTAAATGTTGCAGGCCCAAGAATTACGATCAATAATATCCAGCAAATAACCACAAAAATCTCTGGGACCCTGCCAAAAGTTACCGCAGATAATATCTGATTAAAGGATCCTATCCCCTTAAAAAGCTTTCCACTCCATAAAATCAATAAAGAAAACAAATTTAGGATGATATAACCAAATGGGATAGCAAGCACTAGGCATCCTAAAATGAGGTACCCAAATGGCATGTGTAAACTTAACTGAAAACCAGCAGATTGCCTCATTACAAAGACCATACCAACAATCCAAGCTAAAAATAGAGGGATCTTACCTATTTTATCTGCTGGAAGAGCTTTCATAAAGCCCCTTGGGTCAGCCATTACTTTAAAAATACTCTTCTTCATATAAAAATGGACATGTTTAATTTAAATTGTCTATTAAACGGAACATAATTATAAGTTAATTATAAGACAACAAAAAGATGCATTTTATAATTAAATTTTTAAAATTAAAGCTGCAACCCCTTAGAATTTAATTAAGTAACCAAATCCTATAAGCAAGTAGGAGCTGCCGGTAATAAATTAGAGAGTCTCATCATTTCTCCAGTAATAGAAATTAGCCTTTTATGAGCCGTTTCGGCCGTTTTTGGGTCTAATGAAGTCATTGCAATACTTTCAAGCTTAGCAATAAATGAAGGCTTTCCTAGCTTATTAATCTTCATTTGTGTACCTAAAAAAGATGTTATCTTTTTCTTTAGATCTTTATCTATTGCCTCTTTCAAACCACTTAAAAGTGCCACTTCCAAAGCACTTAAAACTGTAGGGAGATTTGATTCTTTAGGAATTATATAATTTTCCGTGTGAGATTTTAGTGCAAAATGATACCTGGATTGACCAGAAACAGAGGGATTAGCTGACAATAAAGCGTCTTTTCGAGGAGTATGTGCTATATATTTAATTTTTGAAGTCGCAGCTGTTTGTCCATTAGCTACAGTATAAGAATCTTTTTCCCTATTAATGATTTTTAAAGCAATACTTAAAAGTTGAAATTGTAATGCTCTAGGATTTTGGTCACTAATGAAGGAAAAAGAAACTTCTTCTGCTAAGCCTACTGTTCTAATTGGAGAGAAGGTGTGTACAGTATGAGTTTTTATATCGATTACAGCTCTTAGATTATTAAAATGTAATGTACATGAAGAACTAACCCCTCCAAAATCATGGGCTACGTTAAAATCAGGTAATGATACTTGTAAACGAGCATCGGCCGGGATTGGATAATCTGGTGCTGCTAGGGTAAAATTAGTATTTTGCATAAAAAAACTCCTTTTGAATATTAATAACAAAGATATTACATTTTATTATCATTTAATAAAAGGAGTTTATTAATTACTTGCTAGAACAACCGCTTCCGCATCCAAATAAGGCAGCTTTACCAAAAAAGCTAATTGCCCAAAGGCCGCCAAGTCCTATAATTGCGTACATGATTCGAGCAATCATGGTGTATTCACCGGTAACTGCACTACCAAAAACCATGTTTAGAAAATTATAGTTGAAAAACCCTATAAGACCAGTGTTTATAGCTGCCGTTACTGCTAAAATTAATGAGATTATATTTAATACAAACATTTTACCTCTCCATTAAGTTGAATGAATAATTTCACAGTACAGATCAACTATTGTTTTGTAAAGAAAAAAGAATCTGTTTGACGAAAAACCTTTTCTATATCTATAATGTTTCCATGTCTACATTTAAAAAAGAAGATCTAAAAGTTCTTGAAAAACTAGCGCGCCTTAAAATTGATTCTAATCGAGAGGCAACTCTTACCGAAAATATACAAAAAATTTTAGGTTATATGGAGTTGCTTAATGAGGTGGACACTCATGATACTTTGCCATTAACTCATGTTATTAAAGGGATGAAAGCCCCTCTTGCAAAAGATGAGGTTTCTGACCATTTATCTACGGAGAAATTTTTAAAAGGAGCCCCTGCTCGTGTAGGAGGCTTTTTAAAAGTTCCTGTGGTTATTGAAGATAAGGAGGATGTTTAATGTTTAATCTCTCTGCCACAGATATAGTAAGAAAGTTTAAGGCAAAAGAGCTCTCTGCTGTAGAAATTGCTACTGCATTTTTAGATAGAGCTGAAAAAGAAGAT
>CAMCSI010000151.1 GCA_945877885.1 Chlamydia trachomatis | reverse complement strand
TTATTTCCGTTTTAGAATTATTATAAAAAACTGGAGTGTCTGAGCAAGGGCTCTGAGGATCTACTGGCCCTTTAGTAGTTGCAGCCAAGTAAGCGACATCTCTCAAATAGGCCCTTTTAAATTCGCTGCATGTACGGGGATCAGTTGTTCCAGTAATTATCACGTCTATCTTTCTATTCTTACTCCCAGAGCTCTTATCATGCTGATTTTTCATATCAAATTCTGACTCACATCGAATATAGTTTTCATCAAAAATAGAAGCTACTGCATTAGGATGGCCAATGTCAGAAGGTGATCCTGCAAACACAAAACCCTTGCAAGTTTTTTCATCCGAATTTGGAAGGTTTACTTTCAAATTCTCATCATACATGAAGATATGATGGTCAGTGCGTTTGTTTCCTGGGAATATTTGAGCGAGATAGCCTCTATTATAAGATTTTCTTCGCATGATACCATCCTGACGAGAGTAGAAATTTCCAGTTTTAATACTTTTGTATCTATCGTCAAGATGCGTAGAAAAATACGAAGAAAGTAATTCTTGATGATGCCTTTCTGTATATTTATCCTTCATTTCTACTCTCTTCTTATATGCAGCACCAACTTTTTCTTCTAGTCGGTCATTTAGACCCCCTCTTTTCTCCTTCATCCAATATGCAACGCCACCTAGAGCGACAACAGGTAGTGCCGCCCCCATAAATAGTCTTCCAGCCATAATTCTCCCCCTAAAAATTAAGATTTTTCAAGGATATATGATAAGTAAACATAAATTGCTGTATAGGAAAATATTTTTTTGTAGTTTTGCGGTACAAAATCGGTACCCTCGTACACTGATATTGCAACCCTTACTTTTCCTCTCGATGGACTTGTTGCTCAATTTCTTTTAGGAAGTCTTGTAGGCGGCCTGTGGTCTTGGATTTTCTTAGAGAAGTGCAAAAAATAAATTAAAAAATAACTAGGCAGCTCTTGAAACCTTGCGCTTGACACCAATAGTAATGTGAAAATCATGATCCTGCTTGGAAAGGCCATATTTTGCTCTGATTTCATCAAGCTGAGGGGCATCAACAACAATAAAATAGACTTCCTCAATTCCTTTCCAACTTGGTGGATGAGCTACCTGACATTTTTTAGGATTAAAAAAGATCACTTCCCCATCTTCCTCTATCTTCTCAATGCCATATTTTTTTGTCTCACTAGGATACATGACGGTAATATGAGCACCTACTAAACCAGTATTTCCAAAATAAGGGGGCTTTTCAAATCCATCTTCTTCAATATATGCGATCAATTCATGTACATATTCATCATCTAGGTCAACGTAGATAAATCCACTTGAATTTCTCAACGTTCCTTGATAAGGTAAATTTTGCTCAATATAACCTAAAATCTCTGGGCAAGATGAAGGGGGAATTTCTCCTGAAAAGGCACTTGCAAAAATCGTAATTAGAAAAAATTTTATATATTTAAACAAGCTAATTCACCCACTTTTGGTTAACTAATAGAGGGTATTATATCAACACTTTTGAGGAGGGGTCAATTGGTTTCAATAGAATTGGGGATAAATTCCTACATCAACTTACTCTTTGTGTTAACAAGCCCCATTGTTTAGTAATTTAAAAAATTTATTAAATAGGTTAATTCTTATTATTAGATAAAAATATTTTTAAATTGAATATAATAACTTAAATATGTCAGCGTTAAATAGAAATGTCACCTAGTTCCGTTTATTAGAAATGTCACCTTTTTGGTCTAGAAAAGGCGAGCAACCACTAGGATGGCGGGGTTTAATAGCTATATTATATCAAAAAATAATTTGTGGGTCAAATGGATGGGGATCGCAAAGGGAGCTAGCCCTTTGCTGGGGTTTTAGGGGCAAAGCCCCTTCCCTGACCGCATGCCTCATCTGCAAGGGTTTCTTTACCATTGCAGATGAGGGGTGGTCTCATGCAACTAGGGAAGGGATTTTATCGAAAAGCTAGCGTCTAAATTCGTATCACTCCATGATTTTTTTTAACAAAGCGCTTCCATGGATGATTCTTTGAAGGCTTGTATTGTTGTTTTCCTTTGCTTATTTTAACAAGCTCATCCACTACAGCATTCAACCCTTTAGAATCAACTTCACCTATCTGTTTTTGCTGCTCCTTATAAGTCTTTAAAACCAATTTCTTCCCTTTATAAAACACCTCAATTGATTTATCATCAAGCTCATGAATCACTACGCTTGCATTTCTTAAGGTGTATAGTTCACGATCTGTTTGCACCCCGTAAATTGTATTTTTATACTGAAAGGTTAGATTCTTCGTTAGAATTCTTTTCTCTTTTTCGATCAAAATATTTTTTAAATTATGCTCTGGTAGCAGCTCTCTATGCGCATTGTTTGGGTCTTTTGCAATAACTGTAAATTTACGGTTAAATGTCTTTAAAAACGTAGGTAAAAAAGCATTAGCTTCTTCAATCGTTGAGATATTTTGAAGTCTAAGCTCCTTTACAAGACGATCTTGTAAAGTTTGATTCATTCTTTCAATACGCCCTTTTGCTTGTGGGGTGTTTGCGTATATCAATTTAATATCCAGTGACTTCATCGCTTCCCCAAACTGAGTCAGCCCAGTGCCACTTATAGCACCCTTGTGATTCACTTTAAAAACCCCGTGCTTATCTATATAAAAAGATAAAGGCCTTCCATAAGCGGTAAGATGATCCTTCATTAAACGGAAATACCCTTTTGTTGTCTCTGACATTTCAAACCTAGCAGTCATAACTTCACTTGTGGCATCATCCATTGTGTATATCAAGGAACATTTATCAAATCTTCCCTCAAACCAGTCATGTGGTGACCCATCCATTTGTAGCATTTCGCCCTTTCTAGGGCGCCTCTCTCTGTATTGAAATACCCTTTTTTTCTTATGTCTTTTTGGCCTAAAAAGCTCTTTTTCAATCATTAAAGCTCTAACTGTACTAATTGAGATTTTTAGGTCATGAACCTCTTTAAGCTTCTCTTGAGCAAGGGTGGGGCCGAAATCAGGGTATTTCTCCTCTATTAAACTTATGGTGGCCT
>CAMCSI010000150.1 GCA_945877885.1 Chlamydia trachomatis | reverse complement strand
CATAAACATCCGATTGTTTGACTCTTTGATCTCAACTGGTTTTACGTAGGCTGCAACCCAGGAGGTTTCAAGTGTTTCATCTATATCTGTTTTAAATAAGATAGCGGTAGATAGGGCTAAAACAAGATAACCGATTTTAAAGCTGCGTCTTTGATGGGTAAATGCAAACAGAAGTGGCGCGTAATGACTTTTAGAAAGAAGGGCCCCAGAGATTAAGGAGGCAAGGATAAATAATGCAGGAAATCTTTCCCATGAAAAATAAAGCCGTTTCATGGCAAAAGAGTTTAGATAAAGAATTTCTTATTAGCTACTTTTTTTTTCTTAGCAAAATCGATATATAAAATTCTATTGACATTTATTAATTTTGAATTACATATTACTACTTAAAGTTTAAGGTAATAGGTAATCTATGAGAAGATTTTTGTCGGCAATTTTGCTTATTTGCGTTCATCTTTTTTCTTCAGAAGTTGTCAATCATGTAAATGTAATTACAGGAAAATTGCAACTTTGTTTTGAAGACAATCAGATTAATGGTGGAATCCCTCTTTCGGTCTATCGAAGTTACAATTCAGGTCATCAAACCAAAGCCTCTCATGCAAAGTGGAATTTTACTGAAGGGTGGAGTTTTTTTTCTCATGCGCAGCTATATTTAGACGATGATTTTGAAAGTGCTCATATTATTGAATCAAATGGTGGTTTAATGAGCTATAAAGCTGAAAAATCAACAATGACGAAAATTCAGATGAAACCTGATATTTCAAAGGATCGAAAATCCCTTGTGATGAACTATCGAGAAAATCCCCTTAATAATCGTTTAGAAATTTATTCAAAATCGGGCATGGCTTATCTATACTTAGCAGATGGTGGATTTCGAATCTATAAAAAAAGTAAAAAGGTAAAAAGAGGGATTGGCCGGCTCTTTAAGCTTTATAAGGGTATTGGTTCAGAATATCTTTTATCTGAAGAGACAACTTCATCTGGTCAAAAAATTACATTTACTTATAGTGAAGATGGGAAAAGGGCAACTGTTTCTAATGGATTTTCCAGCGTTACCATTCTACAAAAAAATGACTATCCGATGTTTCAAATTATCGCTTCCTGTTGTGATGGAAAGAAAATTCATTACTCAGGAAAAGCTATGAATAAGCGTTGTCATTTAATTTCCATGAGAAAGGAGGGGATGTCTGATACATCTTTTTCTTATATAGAAGATGATTATACAAATAAATTATGGGTAGAAAATATTTCCATCTCTGATCAAGATGTCTTAAACATTACCTACACGTTTCCAGAGGTAAAAAAACATCAGGGGATACTTAAAAGAGGTCAATCTGTTCGGTTTAATGATCAAACTGTGTATAAGGTGCAGTCTATTTCTAAAAATGGAGAGAAGTTATGTGACTTTTTTTATGTGGACAAAGTTACTACTGTTCGAGATTGTCACGGCATTGATACAAAGTATCATCATAGTGAAGGGGCTCTTGAAAAAATTGAATATCCAGATGGCTCTATGGAAGAATTCTTCTGGGAAGATGGAAATCTAATAAAAAAAACCTATTGCGATAAAGAAGGGACCCTCCTTTTCTCAAAAACCTTTGCCTTTGATAAGTTTAAAAACGTCATTTGCGAGACAATCACTGGTGATCAAAGCTACTCAAAATGGTACACTTATAATAGTGGGCATTTATGTATAGAGGAAAAGGAAGAAAGTGGCCTCACTTTTCAATATGAATATCTAAAAAATACCGATTTAATCACTTGTAAAAGAACATTAAACGTTGATTCTTTATTATTAGAGGAGCGTACCCTTTATGATGAAAACCACCTTGTAAAAGAAAAAATTTCTTCCGATGGTTTTTTAGATACTAAAACTGTTTATACAACAGATCCTAAAACAGGACTTGTTACCAAAATAGATAACGGACAAGACACCATTTTCTATGAATATAATGAGGCTCGTCAACTGATCAAAGAAAGTACAACCAATAGAGAAACCACTACCACCTATGATGGGTTAGGAAGAATTCTTTCTAAAACTCACCCTCTTGGAGGGAAAGAAGAATATGGTTATGATGAGTGGGGAAATCCAATACAAATAAAACTGATCGGATCGCCAAAAAAAACAATTACCTATGATAAATGTCACAGACCCATTTCTTGTGAAGTGGACGGAAGGGTTAGCTATAGTAAATATGATCAGAAAGGAAATTTAATAGAGGAGGTGGATTATAAAGGCGCCTCTACTAAATATGCTTATGATTGTTTTGGAAGGTGCATTAAAAAAACGCTTCCACTAGAGATTGAGAGTTTATATGAATATGACGGGTTTGGAAATGTAGTGAAAGAAATCTCACCTAACGGACATATTACAAAAACCTCCTATAACATATTCCATAAGCCTACTTATATTCTTTTTGCCGATGGCTCTGAAGTTTTCCATCGCTATAGCGCAAATGGCAATTTAATTGAGACAACTCTTCAAGATGGTTCTAAGATCATATACAGCTATGATCTACTCAAAAGGCTTGTTTCGAAAAAGGAAGGGGATTTAGAGGAAGTTTATGAATATCAAGGGGTGTTATTGAAGAAAGTGATTAGCTCTAATGGACTTATCACTAAGTATGAACATGATTCATTTGGTAGAAAAATTTCTGAGGATGTGGGTGGAAGGAAGAAAGAGTCTTTTTATGACGAGATGAACCTTGTCTATAAAACTCAGCAAGAAGATGTGACCACCATCGAGTTGCACGATATCGAAGGGCGCGTGATTACAACCCATACAAATGATAAGGGGATCATTCATTATAAATACAATAATGAGGGGAAAAAATCCAAATCTACAAAAATCACCTCCTGTGGGAAAGCAGAGGATCGCTTTGCCTATGATTTTGAAGGGCGCTTGATTTCCCATATTGATCCGCTAGATCAAAAGACTCTATTTCTTTATGAAGATTATATTCGTACTGAAGTTGACCCCTTAGGGCATCAAACAGTAGAATATTTTGATCCACTTTCAAGGGTGATTCAAACGCAAAAGCTGGATGATTCAGGAAATCTTCTTTTCTCTGAAACCTTTACCTATGATAAAGAGGGTAATGTTGCTAGACGATTTACAAATGAACATAATATTGATGTCACTTACCGCTACGACTGCATGAACCGTCTTTTAGAAGAGGTTGAATCGGGAAAAAAAACCACCTATTAT
>CAMCSI010000149.1 GCA_945877885.1 Chlamydia trachomatis | reverse complement strand
CAGAAGGCTCTTCCACTTTTAGTGGGGCATCTTCAGCTACCACCTCTTCTACTTTCTTCTGAGGGGGTTTGTTTTTAGATTTTGATTTCTTCTTATTCTCACCATTTTCGGATGGATTATTTTTTGTCGTATCCCCACCTGCAATCTTTATCGATTTTTCCGTTGGTGTTTTAAGCATTAAGCGTGCTTGTCTTTCTTGTACGATCTCAAAGTCTTGAGCTGGTACAAAAAATGTATGCGCAGGCTCTGCAGATCTGTAAAAAAATGTCTGTCCAAACGATACAACTTCCACAGCATCTACTAAATACTCAGGAGAGTTTTCACTTTTTGTGCTTTTAAGTTTAAGTTTAAACCCTTCTTTTGCTGATATTATAGTTTCTAAAATTGGCTCTCTAGTAAAATTCATTTATTATTCTCTCAAGTTATGCGTTGTTAATTTCGATGCTATATAGTGCATCATATCACAGACTCTATTTGCGTATCCCCACTCGTTATCATACCAAGAGACTAATTTAAAAAAGTTCCCATTCAATTCAATCGATGCATTTTCATCGTAAATAGATGATAATTTGCACCCTTTAAAGTCTGTGGATACCACTGGATCGTCTGTTACACCCAATATCCCTTTCAAGTAACCTTTGCTTGCATCTTTCATCGCTTGGTTAATCTCTTCAAGGGTTGTTGTTTTTTTTAACCTTACCGTTAAATCTACTACGGACACATCATCTACAGGAACCCGAAATGCCATGCCAGTAAGCTTTCCCTCAAGCTCAGGAATCACCTTGCCCACGGCCTTTGCAGCACCTGTTCCTGAAGGGATAATGTTGTTAATAATTCCTCTACCACCACGAAAATCCTTCCTTGAAACACTATCTTGAGTTTTCTGTGAAGCAGTTACGGCATGAATGGTGGTCATTAAGCCCTCAATAATGCCAAAATGAGTATGTAATACCTGAGCTAAAGGCGCTAAACAGTTTGTTGTACAAGAGGCGCAGGAAACCACTAAATGCTCGTGAGGAGAAAATTCACTATGATTTACACCCATAACAAACATCTTGGCATCACTTGGGGCGGTAATAATTACGCGCCTGGCCCCTGCGGCTATATGTCTATTTGCCGCCTCTAAAGAAGTAAATACCCCTGTTGCCTCAATTACAAAATCTACAGGGATCTCTTCATAAGGAATATCCTTAGGATCTTTTTTAGCAAACACCTGAATACGATGATTATCTATATAGATAAAATCATCATCTGCATTAATATTTTTATTAATTGTGCCATGTATACTATCATACTTTAAAAGATAGGCTAAACTCTTAGGCTCTGCTAAATCATTAATTAATACAATTTTATAGTTGGGATGATCTATTAAAGCTCTAAATACAAGCCTTCCGATTCTCCCAAATCCATTAATTGCAACAGTTTGTACCATTCTATCCTCATTTTTATTGCAAACACATGCAAAAAATTCTAATCTCTATCTTAGATGAGAAAAAGAAGAAAGTAAAGTAATGATTTCAACTAAAAAGTCTAATTAAACACACTGTATGTAACAAGTTTCAGCAGCATCGCCCACTCTCTTTGAAGAAAGAACGATACGAGTGTAACCACCTGGACGCTCTTTGTATCGAGGACCAAGTACATTAAATAGCTTGTCTAGGACAATTCTATCCACGTTATAAGCTGAAGTATCGCCAGCTCTTGCTAGTCTTGCTTCTTTTGGTGTTAACGAATTAAAATGTAATCCAAGTTCTGCTAGAACTCTTCTTCTTGCGTGTACAGTATCATCCTTTGCAAGTGTTACTAAAGGCTCAAAAACCTTTTTTAATTCTTTAGCTTTTTCTTTTGTAGTAGATATAGTCTCATGTTTAATTAGGTCTTTAGCCAAATTTCTCATTAACGCCTTTTTGTGCGCTGATGTTCTATTAAGCTTTGTCTTATTCTGTCTATGTCTCATTCTTCCTCTTTAGCCTCTTACGTTTTATCTACTAGCGTTTTAACCTTTTCTTTTACATTCTCACGAGTGATTCCATACTTAGAAAGATCCATTCCTAAATATAGTTCCATCTCATCTAATTTCGCCTTAATCTCATTCAACGACTTCTTACCGAAGTTTCTGAATTTCAACATATCAGGCTCTGGCATAATTACCAGTTCTGCAATTGTATCAATATTTGCCTGTTGTAGACAATTTGTTGATCTTACAGACAATTCTATCTCATTAATCTTTAAATATAACTTGTTTAACAGGGAATCTCTATCGCCTTCTTGCTCTGCATGATCTTCTTCGTAAGAAATCGTATGAAAACGCATTTCATCAAAAACAGAAAAATGAAGATTTGCAATCTGAGTTGCAAACGTTAACGCCTCTTTAGGAGTGATACGTCCATCTGTTGTTATGTCTAACACAAGTCTATCCATATCTGTCTCACCACCGACACGAGCGTTCTCTACAAAGTAGTTAACAATTCGCACTGGGGAAAAAAGAGCATCAATATAAATTTCATCTACGATTTTGTTTGGATATTCCATCGATTCTGAAGTTTTATACCCTCTTCCATTTAAGACCTTAAAAATGACTTTTCTTGTCATCGGCTTTGTAACAGTAAATAATACGTGATCCTTGTTTAAGACCTCGTACTGTCCATCGGAAATAATATCTCCTAAAGTAACTTTATAAGATCCTCTAGATTTATCTAGCATCTCCGTTGTTACTTCTAAATCTGTAGCAATAGTCTTTATAGATCTTGCTGAAACATCATCACTTGTTGGAAGTCTTCTAAGAAGAGAATCTTTAATATTTAAGATAATATGAGTCATATCCTCAACAATTCCCTCTGAAGCCATATATTCATGAGAAATACCTTCTATGAAAACTGATATGATCGCAGGAGCTTCTAATGAAGTTAACATAATTCTTCTTAATGAATTACCAACTGTGTGTCCAAATCCAGGCTCAAATGGCCCTGCAATAATTCTTGCTTTTCTTGTAGAATCCTCGTCTTCCTCAACTTTAACTTTAGCTGGTAGCTCGAATTTTCCATATTTTATAACTGACATATTTTTTTAATCTCCAAAAAACTTTATTCTACAATGAAAACTTATACTCTTCTTGTTTTTCTTGGTCTGCAACCATTGTGTTTAACAGGTGTAATATCTTTAATTACAGTTACAATCAAACCTGTACTTGCTAAACCACGAATTGCAG
>CAMCSI010000148.1 GCA_945877885.1 Chlamydia trachomatis | reverse complement strand
TCACCCTTTTAAGTTCTCCAAAAGTCACATTATTTCCCATTACCTATACTTTCACTATGCAGACATCCTCTATTTTCAAGAAAAATTGCTTGAAGTATCTTTAGAGCAACATGCTTATATTTTAGAAGATTGCGCCTGCAGCCTTCCTTTCCACAGCTCTTTATCTAAAACCTATGGGACACTTGCTATCTGCTACAAAATGCCAAAAGGTAAGCATCTAGAAAAGGCATTTTCCTATAGTAACATTACAAAACAAAATGAATTTGCCGCTAAAATGGATAAATACTACACGTTAGCTGTCGAAGAGCTAAAAATTATTTGTGAAATTTCTGGTGGGGAAGCTTGGACTCATCAAGAGCTTGCTTCTTTATATGCAAAATTTGATGATTCAGAAAAAGAGATGGGGCAATATGAAATTTTAACTGGTAAAATCTCCGATGATAAGGAAATTCTATATAAGTTAGGTCTTCTTTATTTTAAGCACCACAAAACTGCAAAAGGGTTAACTACTTATAATAAGCTTCGAAAACTCGATGCTTTATACGCTAAAAACTTGCTAAATCACTATCATTTTCTTTGATTTAACAACTCACGCTTATTAACAGAAAATCGGTATCAGCAGATTTTAAACCACCCGCTCGCTTTGCTCACTAGAGAGCACAAAGACCACTGAGGCAAGCAAAGGCATTATTATACATTTTTTATCCATACATCCTTTTACCCTTGTTGATGTTAATGTCTTTCTCTGTGATCTTTGCGCTCTTTAGCAAGCTGTGCTTGCGGGTGGTAATATATATTACAAACTCATCTTGCGTAAGATGAGTTAATAATAAAAAGTATAAAAATAAAAATTTCATTTGTCCTATAATATTTCCTTTGTATAATCAAACCTAAAAAATACTAGGGGTATCTATGGCAAATTTTACAAAGTTCTTCAAACTAAAGCAGAGTTTTACTTTAGTACTTCTTACTTCAGCCACCATGGTCCTTCATGCTATCCCACGCTATGATGCAACCACTAAGGAAGAGGGGTTCATGCTCAGAAGAATTACTGAATTTTGGAAGGATCAGGACTATCCTACTGTAAAAAAAGAGATCACTACCTTTCTTAAAACACATAAAAATAGTGTGTTTTGTGATCAATTGCGTGGAAATTATGGAGATTTACTCATTCAAGAGGGCGATTATAAAGGGGCCCTTGAATCCTACGGGGAAATCACTCATAAAGAGGTCTTAGAGACGTTTATTTTAAATAAAATGCAATGTTATTATGAGCTTGAGCAGTATGAGGAATTACTTAATGCTGGCCTTCCTTATATAACAAAAATGTCAAAAGAGCTCTTAGATAGAAAAGATGAATTTTATTTTCTAATGGCAGAGGGGTATTTTAGAAGTGCCCTTTCCATGCAAACGGATAAGAAAAACACCTATTTAAACAAAGCGATGCCTTTATATGAAAAGGTGTTAAACTCTTCATTTAATGATCCAACCATGTTTGCTCTTGCTGAGATTTATCGTCTTCAAGCAACCAATGATAAAGCCCAATCCTTCTTTCTTGAACTTGCCAAAAGGCACCCTGAAAGAAAGGAAGAGCTTTTATTTCATGCAGCCCTTGCACAAGCAGAATTTGATAAACCTTTAGCGATTGAAACCTTTTCAAGAATAATTGAGTTAAAAGGGGAAAAAAGTATCGACTCCTCACTAAATCGATTGATTCTATTTTTCCAAGAAGATCGATATGATGATGTGATTAATAACTATCCTGAAGTGCTTTCTCTTGTTGCTACTGAGAAAAAATCCACCTTAGAGTACATCATTGCCCGAAGTTATTTTGCTAAAAAATCCTATGAAAAAGCAAATATACACTTAAATAAATTTATTTCTGCAAATGAAGGATCTAGTGATGAGCAGAGAAATGCCCTTTTAATGCAACTTTCTACCTCACAATTTTTAAAAGATGAGACTAAATATAAAGAGACACTTGATAAACTCTCTGCTCATTTTCCAGAAGATAGTGAACTTTCTCAAGCAGTATTCATCCACGCCATGATGCTTAAAGAAATGGGCAGAGCCTCTGAAGCAGAGCATGAACTTTCCTCGTTGATAGGGACTAAGAATTCCTTCAAAAATGAGGAGGTACTCTACTTAGAATATGGACTTGTTGCTTATAACAATGATAATTTTCCTTTAGCAAGAAAGACTCTTGCCTCTTTTGTAGAAAAATATGCAGAAAGCAGCCACAGTCAGGTTGCATGGAAATATTTACTTTCTTCCTCCTTAAACCTTTTAAAAGCGGGTCAAGATGTCAAAGATGCAAGCTATCGAAAGGAGGACTTTTTAACCGATCTTGATAAGATTATGCTTCATAGCGAAGTTCTTGATGCAGGCGAAAAGATAGAATGTCTTTTTCTTCAAGGCAAGCTCACCTACGAGCTAAAAAATTATGATAAAGCGCTTGTTCATCTTGGCAAATTCATCTATAACCACTTTCAAAATGAGCATATTGCAGAGGCGCATTTATTAACGGCCCTTTGTCATCATAAAAAAGGCGATTCTAATGATCTTTTTTGTACTCATGCTGAAAAAGCCTTATCCCTTGACCCAGAACTTGCTAAAAAGGGGGCGCTCCATTTAGAATTATTTAATGTGTATCTAACCCTTGCAAAAACATCAGAACATAGTATCTTACTTACAAATAAAGCACGTGATCACCTCTATACCGCCCTTTCTCTTGGCGAAACTACAATTAAATTAGAAAATAAGCTATGGCTTGCCAACTCCTACTTAAATGAACTTTTTTCAAGACCTAAGATTTTTACTACCGATGGACCTTTACCTGAAAATAAGCTAATCTTTGATAGAGCCTTTGCCCTACTTGAAGAGATTCTCCTTGACCCTACCACAGAAAGTTTAAAAGCTATCGACAAAGAATCCACATTCCTAGAGTGGGAAACGTTAAAATATGCAAACCTTTTAGGTAGAAAGAAGGAATTTACTAAAAAGATACGAGTGCTTCGATCCTTAGTAGAAAAACAATCTCATAGAAAGGATTGGAATTGGGCAGCTCGGCAAGAGGCTATGTTTGAACTTGCAAAAACATGTGAGTTAACGGGTAATGAAAATGATGCCTTAGAAACTTACAATTTTATAGGCTCTATGCAAAGTAAGAATAGAACATTTATTGAAGAGTACTCTAAGTTAAGCGCTCTTCGTTTAACCTTTAATACACTACCAAAATCCTCTAAAACAGATAGTAATAGAT
>CAMCSI010000147.1 GCA_945877885.1 Chlamydia trachomatis | reverse complement strand
GTCGATTATTACCTTCGTCCAGAATATATTTACCTTGGCCCAGATGAAAATATGCATAATTGTATGATCGAATGGATTGCAAACTATAGCACAGAGTCAGGCTACGCCCTAGGTCCAGCTTTTATCTCTTCAAAACCTAAATATGGTATTAACCATAAAGAGTATGGGGTAACCTCTCAAACGGTCAATGTTTGTATGCATAACATGTTAACATATATTGGCATAAACCCTGAAAAAGATCCTTTTACAGTCAAAATATCTGGTGGACCAGATGGCGATGTTGCAGGGAACCAAATTTTTAACCTTTACCGTTACTATCCAAAAACGGCAAAACTTCTTGCAATTACTGATGGCTCAGGAACCATTTATGATCCAAAGGGTCTAGATTTAGCAGAACTTGCAGCCTTATTTAAAGAAGAAAAGCCAGTAAGATTCTACCCTCCACAAAAGTTATCTGATGGGGGTCTACTATTAGATATAGAGACTAAAAAAGAGCAGTCTAACTATCAAACCCTTACGCTATGTTATAGAAAAAAAGGGGGCAAATTAGAGGAGCAGTGGCTTCTTGGAAATGAAACCCATCATCTTTATAGTGGTCACCTGCACCAAGTGAAAACTGATATATTTATACCAGCTGGTGGCCGCCCAAGAACGTTAAATAATAAAAACTATCAAAGCTTTTTGGATGCAGAGGGAAAACCTACCTCAAGAGCCATTATCGAAGGGGCAAATTTATACCTTACAGCAGAGGCGCGCACCGCTTTAGAAGATCTTGGGGTTTTAATTATTAAAGATAGCTCTGCAAATAAAGGCGGTGTGATTGCCTCCTCCTTAGAGGTGCAGTGCAGTCTTTTAATGACAAACGAAGAGTTTTTAAAAAATAAGGAAGAGCTGATGAAAGATGTGCTAAACTTTATTCGTGATAAAGCGCAAAAAGAGGCCATGTTGCTATTAAATTCGCATAGTGAATCTAACCTTCCCTTAACTGAGCTTTCCGATAGAGTTTCCAAAAAAATTAACACCTACACCTATCAAATTCTTGACTACCTTGAAGGGGTGACTCTATCTGAAAACATTAATGATCCATTAAACAAAACGCTTGTTGACTATTTACTACCTATCTTTCAAACAAAATTTAAAGATCGAATTTTGAAAAACATTCCAGATATGCATAAAAAAGCTATTATTGCCTGCTCTATTGCCCAAAATATTGTCTATGCAAGAGGGCTTTGCTGGTCACCATCAATTGTCGATGTGCTCCCTTTGATTATTTGACCTCTTGCGTAATTACATTTGCATGCTAAAGATGAGTTAATCTCTTTTTTCCCAAATGATATAGCCTTCAGCGTCGTAAGCAAGATATAGAACATACTGAGCCGATCTAGCTATATTTTCTAACTCTAAAATGGAAATGGTTCTATCCTCATTCTTATTATATGTATACTTGCTAAAAACACAAAGAGAATGCCAAATACAGTTTGAAGCTCTAAAACATTGCGTTAAAAGATCGACAGAACTTTGATCAGCTGAAACTAAATAATAGATTTCTTTACTTTGATGAACTCCTACATCATCAAACAAATCCCACATGGGTTCGGAAGAATAATCTTCATTAAAATCATCAAAAATGCAAAGCTCGCCCTTTTTTGTTTTAAATTTATCCTGTAATAAGATAGCCACCTCTTCAATGACACCCCCTCCTACATAACCATTTCTAAATTCATGTATTTTTTCATTAGATAAACCGTTTTGAAGGATAGTAAAAAACTCTCCCTGATCAAAAGGTATATACTCTAAAGCAGCCTTAGATAATTCATTTATTCCCTCTATGTTATTAAATAAATATGCCTTAGCCTTAACGCTATCCAATAAATATGTATTGAATTTTTTTATCAATTATTTATGCTCCCATCTATCAGGATATATTCTTATACCATCAGGAAAGTTTGGCCCATAATAATCCCAATGAGGCCCGTGGTAAGGATGATCTAAATCAGGGTTTAACTGTTCTAAATCAGGTTTTCTTCCTCTAATCCAATTTCCTTTTCCATCTTCTGGCTCACCTTTTCCCCTCCATTCAAAACCTTCATCTGGACATTTGCCCGAATCATCTCCCAAATCATCCCAGGTATAAGGTGGGGCCTTTTCTTCCTGATGTTTTTGATTCATTTTATTACAATAGTCACAGATTTCATAACCGATATAAGCAACACTGGTACCGGCCAAAAACGCTAAAAATTCCGGTCCCCATAGAGGGAAAGTAATAGCCCCACCGGTCCAGGTAAGAATCGGAATGATAAATCCATATCTGCCATCGGGATCCATAAATTGCATCGGATTATTAAAACAATAACGATATGGATTTGTGTCCTGCATCAATGGATCCAGGCTTGTCCATTCTTTTAGATCGGTATCATAGTATCGGTAGCCAAAATCTACGAGGTTTATATCTGGATCGTACCTTTTGCTACAAAATGTCCATGGACAGCCTGCAAGCTTGCTTAAATTCTCTCCAAAAGGATCGGGCCTTGTCTCTGTAACTGTTCCATCTTCCACATTGACTAATTTTACAATGTTCCATCGATGATCATAAATGGGCGCATAAACTGCCTCAGCTGTTTCTATGGCAATAGCTCTAACTAAATCGCTACCCCTTTGCAATCCGGGAATACGTAACCATTTTAAAGTGCCATCCTCTGAAATGCTTCCAATTTCTTGATTTCCTAAATAAAGATAATATTCAACTTCTTCAACACCTTCAGAAATTGATTTCTTATATACTTTTTTATAATCTCTATCATATCCATAAAAGACATCCTTCTGATCAGATAAGATCCTTGTTAGCTTATCGTTTTCATAAAAATACTGGCTCTTCCCCTTCTGAATAAGCCGCCCACATTCATCATACACCTTAGGAATACAAGGTTCTATAAAGGTAGATCGATCTTGATCTGACCACTTTTCCTCGCCAAAGGGGGTCTTTGCAATCAAGTAACCCTCTTCTAAATTACAAAAATATTCAATCTTTCCTAATCCATAGATGAGACTTTCAGAGATAAGTTTTTTATCCTCATCATAATGATAGAGATGTTCATACTTTACTTCATTTACAGGAGATAGACGAGCAACTTTTTCACAAAGTCCCTCCTCAAAATAATATACAATTTTTCCTAACTTCCCAAGATCAATCGTGAAATTTTCAGCCATTACCAAAAATGGAAGTAATAGAAATACTAGTTTTCTCACTTTCACCTCAATATTTTTAAAAATAAAAATGCTAACTCTTTAAATTTTAAACTGCAA
>CAMCSI010000146.1 GCA_945877885.1 Chlamydia trachomatis | reverse complement strand
TTACGTAATGCCACAAAAAAATCGTTAATTATTCTAGATGAGATCGGCCGCGGTACCAGCACCTTTGATGGCATTGCTCTTGCAAAAAGTATTGCTACCTATATTGCAAAAGAAGTGGGAGCTAAAACCTTATTTGCCACCCACTATTTGGAATTGACAGATCTATCCGATACAATTCCTACTATTAAAAACATCCGCTCAACCGCTTTTGAAAAAGATGAAAAAATCACCTTCTTGCATAAAATTGAAGAAGGAAAAGCAGATCAAAGTTATGGAATATTTGTAGCAAAGCTTGCAGGCCTTCCTCGAAGAGTGATCCTTGATGCCACAGATCATTTGAAAAATCTATCGATTCAAAAGGTTCCCTTATCTTCCCCCTTGAAAAAAACCTCCCCTTCTCAATATACTTTGTTTTGTGAAGAGGAAAAAGAGCCCCTTAAAAAAGAGCTTGAAGCGCTAGATCTAAATAATATGACCCCTTTTCAAGCTTTAGAAAAGCTCATTCAATGGAAAAAAAATCATCCGTAGATAAAAGCCCTTTCGATGATGTTCCCGATAAGATCGGCGTATATATCATGAAGGATAAAGATCAGCATATCCTTTACATTGGCAAAGCGATCAATATTAAAAAAAGGATGCAAAGCTATCAAAGTGGGCGGGAAGACGGACGTCTTCAAATCCCCTTTCTTTTAGAAAAGGTAGCTTTTATTGATACTTTTATCACTTTTTCAGAAAAAGAAGCCCTTATTTTAGAAAATACGCTTATCAAAAAGCATAAGCCAAAATATAACATCCTTTTGAAGGATGATAAAAATTACACATGCCTTGCAATCAACACCTCTCATTCCTATCCATCCATTTCTTTACAGCGCTTTCCTATGAAAGATGATAAAGGTTATGTTATGTCCAAACCATTTACCTCGAATTTATCGGCAAAAACCCATTTTGAAATCATTAGACGAGTCTTCCATTTAAGGTCTTGTAGCGATAGTGAGTTTAAATCAAGAACAAGACCATGCATTTTATACAATATCGATAAATGTAGCGCCCCGTGTGTAAAAAAATGTACAAAAACCCTCTATCAAAGCTCTGTAAATAGCGCAAAACTCTACCTGCTAGGGGATACAAAGACAGTTACTGCTCACCTAAAAGAAGAAAGAGAGACCGCTTCAAAAGATCTTTTGTATGAAAAGGCAGCTCACTATCATAAAATGCTTCTTGCCATAGATGGGGTAAAACCACATACCGTTACAGTCACTGCTTCAGAAAACATCGATGTCTTTGCCCTCATTCAAAAATCAGGCTTTTGCATTATCTATAAACTTGAATTTAGAAATGGACTCCTTATTGATGGCAAAGATTACAGCTTTTCAAATATTGCCAGTGATCCAGAAGCTGCCCTTACCTCTTTTCTTTTACAGCACTATGAAAAAATACAAGAAAAACCTGATTATATCTACACTCCTGAAACCCTCCCATTAGAAAAGGATCTTAGCTCAATTTTGGGAATGAAAATTTCTTCCCCAAAAATTGGTGTTAAACAAAAACTTCTCTCCCTGGCTCTAGAAAATGCAAAAGAGATAATGGATAGAGAATATTTAGAGCAAGATAGCTCTGAAAACATCCTTATCGAGCTAAAAAACGCACTTACCTTAAAAAACATACCCGTTATGATTGAGTGCCTTGACACCTCATGTCTTGCCGGAAAAGATTCTGTCGCAGCTGTCGTAGTTTATAAAAATGGCGCTGCTGATCGATCCCTTTATCGAAACTACCACATTAATACAAAAAGTTATTCAGATGATATCTCGGCAATGAAAGAGGTAATTCTTAGACGCTATAGCAAACAAACCACCCTTCCTGATCTAATTATTATCGATGGTGGAAAAGGGCAGCTTGGAGTGCTCCAAAAAAGCTTAGAAGAGCTAAATATCATTAATGTAGAAATTATTGCCCTTACAAAAGAGGAAAGTCGTCATGATAAAGGGCTTACAAAAGAGCGCGTATTCATCCCGGGCCAAAAAGAACCTATCATCCTGGATAGACATAGCCACCTGCTCTTTTTTCTACAAAATATCCGTGATGAAGCACACAGAAGAGCCATTTCTTTCCATAGAAAGAAAAAAGTGAAGACAACAACAGCCTCTATTCTTGATGTAATTGAAGGTATTGGACCTAAGAAAAAGGCTCTTTTGCTTAAAACCTTTGGATCTGTCGAAGGAATTAAATCTGCAGAAGATATCGATTTATTGGCACTACCTTCCATTTCAAAAAAAGATGTCAAAAACTTAAGAGAAATCCTTTAAACTGTGATAAAGTCTTCTAAATCATTTACTTCTGAAGATTTGTTACTTTCCGCATCCTGAAGTTTTGGCCTTACCAATAAAAGATTTTTAAATACTACATGAACAGATCTTACATGTAAGCCAGTAAGTCTTGTCACTTCCCTAACAATTTTTGCTTGAATTTCTTCTGATTTTTCTGGAAGTGAAACATCATAATAGACATTTAATTCAACTTTTATGCTAACTGTCCTGTTTTTAGCATCTTGCTCAACATAAATTCCTTTAATTCTTTCTAACCCTTCTCTTCCCAAAATATTATCAATTAAAGTCCCCTCAAGAAGAGCTATTCCATCAATACCAGATAGGCATTTGATTGTAATTGCTTGAAATACACGGGTTTCTATATCTCTAATATAAATTGTTTCAGGAATGTCCATTTCTTTTGTATCAATATCGTCAAAATTATCTAAACCATCATTTCTTTCCATCATATACCCTCCAGCAACAAATATAACCTTAATTTTCCTGTATTTATCAGATTTAAAGCAATACTAAAATGAATATTACCTATAAAAATTATTTTGATATCATTGAAGATCAATTGTTAATAATGCAGATTTGATGTACAATCAACAAACCCTTCCCTAAAAGGGTCAAAACTACTACGATGCAGATATACTAGGAGAATCGTAAATGAATGAATCAAGCACCCTTTTTACCCTTTTTACACTACTTGTATCAGCAGTATTTGCAGTAAGTTGTTATACTTTGGCAAAAAGAAAGGAGCGTAATGAAAAGCTTTGGGCTATTTTAGGCCTCTTTTTTGGCGCTTTAGCTCTTTTAATCATTGCCTTTCTCCCTAAAAAACAAAATACTATCAAAACTCCCATTCAAGAAACCTCTGGCTCTATTTCTTCGATTCACAATGAAGCTGCCGAAGCCCTTGATAGTGAAGATGCCTACGAGCTACCAAAAGCACCTCGTATTCCAGGGAGTAAAAGTCTTAACTGGTACTATATTAATGCAAAAAAGGATGATGAAATCAAAGGTCCTTTTTTCATAAATACACTTAGAAAGGAAATATTTGATAATAAGCTTGAT
>CAMCSI010000145.1 GCA_945877885.1 Chlamydia trachomatis | reverse complement strand
TAAACATATTGACGCAAACATACAAAGAGTCGGTCACTTCAATGCCAACTTTAGAAAATTCGCAATCGTTATTTCCCATCAAATAAGGGATCACATACATCGTTCGGCCCTTCATAGAACCATCAAAAAGGGAAAATAAACGCTTTTTCATTAATCTTGGATCTATCCAATTATTGGTAGGCCCTGCATCGTCTTTTTTTTCGCTGCAAACAAACGTTGAGCTTTCCGTTCTAGCTACATCTTTTGGATCTGATCTAAAATAATAACACCCTTTTTTTTTCAAAGGGGTAGCAACAGTTGCTTTTACTAAAAGGTCTAAAAAATGTTGATATTCTTCTTTTGTCCCATTGCATAAAACCACGTGATCAGGTTTACAAAGACTTACAAAAGCCTCGATTTTTTTTTGTATGGCATCTATTTGAACCTTCAAGCCAACCCCTACTGAAGAAAATTATCTAATAACTTGTGCTTTTCTACCCTTTTTAAACTGGTCTGTATATTCTAATGCTTTTCCAGTACCTAAACAAACGGCAAGTAAAGGATGGGGGGCCACAACTACTGGAAGGCCACATTCTTTACGTAAATAATCATCTAAGCCCCTCATTAGCGCGCCACCACCTGCAAGCACCATACCCCTGTCCACAAGGTCTGCGGCAAGTTCTGGAGGACACTTTTCTAGCACTAATTTAACACTTTCGACAATCTGCATAAACGGTTCAGAAAGACACTCCCGAATTTCTACCGAGTTAATTCTTTTGGTAACAGGAAGACCTGCTACTTGATCTCTACCTCGAACTTCCATCTCCAATTCGTTATCCCCTAAAGAATAAGCTGATCCAATGGTCATCTTAATTTCTTCAGCAGTTCTTGGGCCAATCATTAAATTGTAAGTACGTCTCATGTAGTTAATGATACATTCATCAAACTCATCTCCACCAATTCTTAATGACCTACTTTCAACAATACCACCTAAAGAGATAATTGCAATTTCTGTAGTACCACCACCAATATCAATGATCATATTTCCAGCAGGCTCATGCACCGGTAACCCTACGCCAATTGCAGCGGCCATAGGCTCTTCTATCAAGATAACTTCTTGGGCCCCTGCTCGAAGCGCTGAATCTTCCACCGCCCTTTTTTCCACCCCAGTAATACCAGATGGGACAGCAATTAAAATTTTTGGTCTAAAAATACTTCTTGTAGGAGATACTCTTTTAATGAGCACCTTTAACATCCCTTCAGCAATTTCAAAGTCGGCAATAACTCCATCTTTCATCGGTCGAACAGCATGAATTTTTCGAGGTGTTTTACCAAGCATAGCTTTTGCTTTTTGCCCTACTGCAATTACTTCGCCAGTTACCGAATCTACGGCCACAACAGATGGTTCTGCAAGGACAATACCCTTTCCTCTTACATAGACCAACGTGTTTGCAGTACCTAAATCGATACCAATATCACTTGCAAAAAGCCCTGAAAGTTTTTTCCAATTTCCAGTAGCCATCTTGCTAAGCATTAAGGCTTTTTTCTTGATAAATTCTAATTCCTTCATGGACATCAACTCTGTTATTATAATCTGTATTTCTATGGTAACAGAGATTTTATTTAGGAGCAACTACTACCTTTAAAGAAGTCTAATGATATTTCTTTTTACTTGTAGTCTGAATAAAAATAAGGTAAAAAGGAGTATTCTCAAATTTAGATGGGTTTTTAGAATTTTTATGCTAAATGTTAGAAAATTAAAACAAGATTTTTCTCAAAACGTTCTCAGAGATGGAAAAGATCTTTTTACAGAGAAAAAAGTTACCTCTGCAAAAATTGTCAATATTGATTCCTCTTCTTTAAGAATTAGTGCAAAAGTTGATGGACAATTTGAAAATGCCTATGAATGCTCTATTGAAATTGATCGTATAGATTGTGAAACCATTGATTCAGACTGCGATTGCCCCTACCATTACGACTGTCAACATTTGGCCGCTTTACTTTATTATCTAGAAGAACATTTAGATCAAATGCTTGTCTCTTTTTCCAAAAACTCAGATTTAGATGAGGTGCAAGAGTCTCAAAAAGATGACATTTTAGAAGCTGTAAAAGATGCTGTTACAAAAGAAGAAAAACGTAAAGATATTGAATTCCAAAAAGAGCTTATGCAAGAATATATCTTTGCATCTAATGTTTTGGCCACCTCACCGTTTTTTCAAAGTAAACCAGAAACCGAAGTAACGCAAGCATCTATCATGATCATCTATAGCTTCCCTGAGTCTAAAGATGACACTAAGCCTATTGTAGAGCTCCAATTTGCCCTACGTTTACCTTCTAGATCAAAACCTCTACATATCCCAAATGCCAAAAACTTCTTAGACGGCATCCGTTATGAAGAATCTTTACAAATTGGTGGGAAAAAATACCTTTTCTCCTCTGACTCATTTTCTGAATCCACAAAAGATATTGTTCGCATGCTGATTGACTATGCACGCGTTCATGATAAAGCTACCACCGAACGTGGTCAAAAGTGCGCCTATATCGAAACAAAATCGCTCGGCCTTCTCCTTGCTAAATGTTTTAAACCTGCCTATGATGCCCTTCCTGCTGGATCAAAAAATAGCTCGGAATTCCATACTCTGCCAGGTATTTATTACGAAAATCTAGATACGCCACTTCAATATTCTCCAAATCTTGCCACCTTTAACATGAACTTAGAGTATATTAAACCACCATCTTCTAAGATTTTAATTAATCCATCCATTCTCGCAGGAGAGCAATCCATTACCTTAGAAGACGCCCTATTCTTTGAATGTGCCGCCCCTTCCTTTATTCATGAAAACATTTACTACATGTTTACTGAAAGTATCACAAGACAGCACCTCATTCACTTGATATCTCTTCGTGAAATTACCATCTGTAAACCTCTGTTTGGAACATTTATTGAAAACTGTCTTGATAAACTCTCTGCCTTTTCAACCATTTCAGGAAAAGATATTTTTAATGAGTTTACAACCCTTCCTTATGTACATTCCATTAAAGGAGAGTGTAATATCTCCTATCTTGATGGGGAATTAGAAGCTTCCTTAGAATTTATCTATAATGATTTTAAAGTGCCGGCAATTGCCGATTCCTTAACCTCTGAACACCTTGATCTTTTCCAAAATGATGCAGGCCTTCTTGCCCGAAACTTATCTGAAGAAAAAAATATTATCGATAACCTCTTCCTAGACTTTGTCTATGAAAAAGAACAAAGCGCTTTTGTCACAAAAAGTGAGAAAAAAGTGGTTGAGTTCATGACAGAAAGGCTGCCTGAATACAAAAACATCCTCACCTTCAACTGCCCTCAAAATCTGCTTGATCAGTTTATTTATGATACATCCACCTTTACCCTCTCCCTTTCTCATACAGATAGTCTAGATTCTTATAATCTTG
>CAMCSI010000144.1 GCA_945877885.1 Chlamydia trachomatis | reverse complement strand
TGCTGGATTTATTGAAGTTGAAACTCCTGTAATGGAATCCCTTTATGGCGGGGCGCAAGCAAAACCGTTTACTACCCATTTAAATGCGCTTAAAAAAGATCTATTTTTACGTATTGCAACAGAACTCCCACTTAAAAAGCTTGTTGTTGGTGGCATTCCTAAAGTTTATCAAATTGGAAAAATTTTCCGTAATGAAGGAATTGATGCAACGCATAATCCTGAATTTACCTCTGTTGAGTTTTACGCCTCTTATTGGGATTACAATGACATGATGAAGTTTACCGAAAATCTTTATGAGCACCTTGCAACAGAGCTGTTTGGTACAACCATGATCGGGGAAAGGAAAGATAGAGCTGGAAATACTCATCAAATCGATTTTAAAGCCCCTTGGATACGGATGACGATGAAAGATGCTATTAAAACTTATGGTAAATACACAACCGATGCAATGAGTGAAGAGGAAATGAGAAAGGTTCTTACCGATCACGCCTTTCTACATCCGGATAAAATTAAAAAGGCAAATCGCGGCCTTTTGATCTCTTATATGTTTGAAGAATTTGCAGAAAGCTCATTAATTCAGCCACATTTTATTATTGATCATCCTATAGAAACCACCCCTCTTTGCAAACTTCACAGAGATCCTGTTTGTGCAAAAGAAGGAATTGTAGAAAGATTTGAAGCTTTTATTCTAGGTATGGAGGTGTGCAACGCTTATTCTGAACTAAATGATCCAATCTTGCAAAGAAGGCTATTAGAAGATCAGCAAAAGCAATTAGATGGTGGTAATGATGAGGCAAACCCAATTGATGAGGAGTTTATTGAATCCATTTGTCAGGGAATGCCGCCTTGTGCTGGAAATGGTATTGGAATAGATCGACTTATCATGCTTTTAACCAATCAAACCTCTATTCGTGATGTGATTTTCTTTCCAATGATGAAATAAAATCTGTTTTATCTTCTCCTAAATGTTTTGTTATTGTAACCTTTTGCGATTTAGTAACATACACAACCTTTAGGAGGAGAAAATTATGAATGCAACAGAAGTAATAATAATATTATCAGCGGTAATTGCTGCTGGAAATATTGCATTTGGTGATAGGCTGGAAGGGCAGGGATGTGCACTCCCTTCTGCGGATAAGGCTGGCGAGGTGGCTGCAACTATAATACTTTCGGCTCAAAGAAATCCACGTATTTCTTATCAGACACAAAGTAGTGCGGCTGCAAGAGTTATTACTGAGCGTGCACTTGCGCGTATTTTGTTCGAAGGTTCTAAAGCAGAAGGGACTTCCTTAAAACCACAAGCAAGAAGAGTAAAAAATGTAGTTGTAGCTCAACAAATAGCTGCCTTAAGAAATGGTAGACAAAATAGTTGTGGGTCAAGAGAGCAAAGTGGTGGAAGATACTTTTTTGAAAGACTGGAGCATCCAACCAATAAAATGAATTGGAAAAAATCTTAAAAAAAGAATTTTCTTACAGAAGGTGAGGTTTAAGAAAATGTAGAGGTGGAGTTGATATCGATCAGCACGCGTACTTTTGCAGGGATCTTTAGGGTGTGATTTTTTAAAAGATGGGCAAGTTTTGTCGTGTTTGTCGATTTGATGAGAATTTGAAAGCGAAAGCGATCTTTGATTTTTGCATAACCACAAGGAACTGGCTTGTAGAGGAACATTTCTTTAGAGCTATATTGTTGTAAAAAAGTATAAAAGTTTGCTGCGGTTTTTTCTGCAGCAACTTTATCGGTTGATGAAAGGATAACTTTTGAGATCTTTGAATAAGGTGGATAGTTACACAGTTTACGATCCTCCATTTCAGCTTTAATAAAACCTTTAAAATCATCGGCAAGCACCGATTTCATCACAGGATGATTTGGGTAGTAAGTTTGAATTAGGGCAATACCTGGAAGCTCTCCTCTACCTGATCTACCTACCACTTGTGTCATGATTTGAAAGAGCGATTCTGTCGAGCGGTAGTCGGGGATATGCAACGAGGCATCAGCTCCAATAACAGCTGAAAGGGTAACTAGTGGAAAATCAAGCCCCTTGGCAATCATTTGTGTTCCAATGAGTAGATCAGCTTTTCCAGATCGAAATTCTTTTAAGATGATCTCATGTGACCCTTTATGTTTTGTGGTATCTCTATCCATCCGAAGGGTTCTAATTTCTGGAAAAATTGCATGCAAAGACCTTTCTACCTGCTCTGTTCCTGGACCTTTATATTTTAATGTTTCCATCTCCCCGCAAGAAGGGCATTTTGTGATGGGAGCTTTTTTCTCATAGCCGCATAGATGGCAGGCAAGGATATTTTCCCCTCGATGATAGGTAAGTGAGGCATCGCATGAGGGGCATGAAATGGTTTGTTTACAATTTGCACAAACTTGACAGGAAAAATAGCCTCTACGGTTTAAAAAAAGGATAATTTGTTCACCGATATCGATACGTTTTTTTATCTCAGAGAGAAGAGTTTCAGAAAGCATGGTAAATCCTTTGCCATTTTCACGCTCCTCATTCATATCAATGATCTTAATTTCAGGGGTATTTTTTGCCGCCGCTCGTTTTGTCATTTTTAGGTATTCGTATTTTTTCTGCATCACGTTATAGATGCTTTCGATACTTGGGGTAGCACTTCCTAATACAACCGTACTATTAGTAAAAGAGCCGCGTATGACAGCAACATCCCTTGCATTATAACAGGGCATTTCATCAATTTGTTTATAAGAAAGCTCATGTTCTTCATCAACGATGATTAAGCCAAGATTTGGGATAGGAGAAAAAATGGCAGATCTTGCACCTACAACAATAGGAACTTTTCCTGCGCTTATATTTTTCCAAGCATCAGTTTTTTCTCCATCACTTAATCTATAATGAAGAACTGCGATACGGTCCTCAAAGCGGTGCTTAAAACGCTCCACCATTTGAGTGGTTAAGGCAATTTCAGGAATGAGCATGAGCACACGTTTATTTTGAGATAAGGCATGCTCAATAGCCTGCAGATAGACCTCTGTTTTTCCACTACCTGTGATGCCATGCAGAAGAAATGTTTTAAAAGTGTTTTGATCAAGAGAATGGGCAATTGCTTTGTAAGCATCCTCTTGTTGATCATTGAGTACTTTTGGTGCGGTTTTAAAGAAGGGGATATCTTCTAAGATACTTCTATCCACCTCTACCTGCTCTTTTTTAAGAATTTTTTCCCTTTCAAGGGTGGCAATGGCACTTACTGAAATATCTTTTTTTAGGATTTTTGATAAAAATATCCCTTCTTTATGTTTTAAAAGGATATCTAGTACGGCTGCCCGCTTTGGATGTTTTTCACGAATGGATGAGGTGTAGTCTATCAGTTTTTGACCACGAAGGATGGAGGTGATTTTAAACTGTGTTTTTTGCTTAAGATCTTTTCTAAGACTTGCGGGCATGATCGTTTTAAGAACAAAGGGGAGGGGGGTTGCATA
>CAMCSI010000143.1 GCA_945877885.1 Chlamydia trachomatis | reverse complement strand
GTATGCTTCAGCCTCCATTACCAGAGCTGTCATCTCTTTACGCGTTTATCACAAATATCTTTTACTTACTAAAATAAAACTAGAAGGAACAGATCTATTCTTAGAAACACCTAAATGTACCCAGAAAATCCCAGAAGTACTTTCCTTAGAGGAGGCTTTTTGTTTGATAGAGGATGAGGAAGATACCTGTGCTAGTGCGGTGATTGAGCTTCTTTATGCCTGCGGCTTACGCGTTTCAGAGGTATGTAATTTAAACCTTGTCGATCTTGGTACAGATACTTTATTTGTAAAGGGTAAAGGGGGTAAAGATCGAATTGTCCCAATTGCTGAGGTTACAAAAAAAAGAATTCTACGTTATTTAGAGCTAGAGGGTCGCAGTAAGATGGAACAGGAGCCTTTATTTCTAAGTAGCACAGGAAAAAGAATTTCACGCGGAGAAATTTGGAGTTTTGTCAAAAGTAGGGCAAAGGAAAAGAATTTGAAGAAAAACATTTCTCCACATACCCTTCGTCATAGCTATGCAACACATATGCTGGAATCGGGAGCAGATTTACGGGTGATTCAAGAGCTTTTAGGTCACAGTAGCATTACCACCACAGAAAGGTATACCCATATTTCTAAGAAGATGTTAAAAGAGTCATTTTTCAAACATCATCCATTAGAAGATAGCCAAACAGATTAACCGATTATTTTTAGAAGCATTTCTCGAACTAAAGGAGGTGGGGCAGTACCTTTGGTTTTTTGCATCACTTGACCTACCAAAAATTGAAAAGCCTTGTCCTTACCATCTTTATAATCAGCAATAGATTCTGGATTATCATTAACAATTTTTTCAATAATAAGTTCTAATGCCGATGTATCGGCCATAGGCTTAAAGCATTCATCACTATCTGCAATGGTTTCAGGAGAAAGTTTAGGGTTTTTACACATAAGATCGGCAATATCTTTGGCCATTTTGCCAGTGATTCTTCCTGATTCAATCATGTTTACAAGGTCTGCGACATGTTTTGGAGGAATTTGTAACTCTTTTATGTGTTTATTGATTTCATTGGCACGTGCTGCAAACTCCACAACCACCCAGTTGCAATAGGCTTTTGGATTTTTACAGATTTTTTGTCCCTCTTCGAAATAATCGCACAAGGTTTTATCATCTACAAGAAGGTCGGCAAAGTATTTGCTTAGTCCAAGAGTTTCTATAAATCTTGTCTTCTTTGCTATTGGAAGTTCGGGAAGAGAATCTTTAATTTCCTTGATAAAGGATGGCTCAAGCACTAAAGGGGGTAGATCTGGCTCTGGAAAATATCGGTAATCATTAGCCGTTTCTTTAGCTCTCATTAAAATGGTTTTTTGTTTTTCTAGATCGAAGCGATAAGTGCCCGTTTTTATCCGTTTATCTGGATTTTTCTTATAAAAAGAGATCTGGCTTTGAATTTCAGCTTCAATGCCAAGTTCCATATTATGGAAAGAGTTCATGTTTTTTATTTCAGCCTTAGGTCTGAGTTCTTTTTCACCCTTTAACCTCACTGAAATATTAGCATCCATTCTAAGATGTCCTTCTTGCATGTTACAATCTGAACAATTCATATAGATTAAAATAGAGCGAATAGCAGAGGCATAGGCAGAGGCTTCTCTTGGAGTTCTTATACAAGGATCGGACACAATTTCTATTAAAGGGGCTCCTGATCGATTGAAGTCAACACCTGTAAAATCTGGAAAATGAACAAGCTTACCAGAATCGTTTTCCATATGGGTATGCTCAATAGTAAAGTGCATTTGCTTACCATCGACATCGCAAGTAATGGATCCTCCATCTATGATCGGCTTATAAAATTGTGTTATTTGATAATTAAAAGGACAATCTGGATAAAAGTAGGATTTTCTGTCAAAGTAGCTTATTTCTCGGATCTTTCCACCAACAGCTAAACTAAATCGTACCGCTTTTTTTACCGCCTCTTCATTAATTACCGGCAATGCACCAGGCTGCCCTGTATCTACAAAACCAATATTTGTATTTGGCTCAGCACCAAAATTATTTGGCTCTCGACCAAAGAGTTTTGTCTTTGTATTTAATTGACAGTGGATTTCAAGTCCTATAATCGCTTCAAATTCGCCGTAGTTATAGCTCATAGAGAAACTCCTTTTTCAGATGGTCTCATTGTATAGTAGTCCCTCTTTGACTCAAACGCTTTGGCAACATTCAACACTTTAGCATCTTCCATTTGCGCTCCTTGTACCTGAATACCAATAGGGAGCCCCTCTTTGGTAAATCCAGCAGGGATGCTTAGCGCAGGTAATCCTGCCATATTTGCTGCAATGGTAAAAATATCTTGCTTATACATAGCTACAGGATCTGTAATTGAACCATGTTTAAATGCTGGGAAGGGGGTAGTTGGAAAAGCAATCACATCACAAGCTTTAAAGGCTATATCGTAATCTTCACAAATTTTTGCCCGAACTTTTTGAGCTTTTCTATAGTAGGCATCTTGAAAACCAGCAGATAATACATAAGTTCCCAGTAAAATTCTTTGCACTACCTCATTTCCAAACCCTTCTGATCTAGAAAGCTCATAAGTCTCTGCTAAATTCTTTGCGTTTGAACTTCTTTTAGTGTATCTAATGCCGTCGAACCTTGCAAGGTTGGTGGAGGCTTCTGCAGGGGCTAAGATATAATAGACTGGCACTGAATATTTATTATGTGGAAGGGAAACGTTCACAATTTCTGCCCCCAGCTCTTTACACGTTTTAATAAAGTCATTATAAGCAGAAACAATATCAGGATGTAGTCCGTCAAGCATGTCGATAGGGGATCCAATTTTTAATCCTTTGATATTTCCACTTAGAGCTTTAGAGTATTTTTCGGCAGGGGTTTGGATAGAGGTTGAATCTTTTAAACAAGGTTTTGCAATGACTTCGTTGATCAATGCTAAATCATCAATAGTTCTTGCAAATGGGCCAATTTGATCAAGAGATGATGCAAAGGCAACAAGGCCATATCTAGAAACTCGTCCATAGGTGGGTTTAAATCCATAAATCCCACAAAAAGCTGCAGGTTGTCTTACAGACCCTCCAGTATCAGATCCAAGAGAAAGGGGGGCAAGCCCACCTGCAACTGCCGCACACGATCCACCTGATGAACCACCGGGGGTGTATTCTTTGTTCCAAGGATTATCACATCGCTTAAAAGCTGAGGTGGCAGTAGATGAACCCATAGCAAATTCATCCATATTAGATTTAGCTATTATGATTGCATCTTCTTTCTCAAGATCTTTAATTACAGTGGCATCATAGGTAGCTGTATAATTTTCTAAAAACTTTGATCCGCAGGTGCAAATTTCCCCATCAATCATCATATTATCTTTGATGATCACTGGCACTGCTGCAAGAATTCCTACAGATTCACCCCGCAAAAGCTTTGCATCTAACGCTTTTGCTTTTTGCATCGCGCGGGCTCTAAGTACAGATAATAATGCCCCAAGATCTTCTTTTTCAGCT
>CAMCSI010000142.1 GCA_945877885.1 Chlamydia trachomatis | reverse complement strand
AACTCTTTGTAACAGCAATGATGATGAATATCTAATAGAGCCAAGGCTATTACTTGGGGTGATCTATAATGTATAAAAATTTTAAGTGGTCGAGTAAAGATGGATTATTCATCGTAACATATTTATTTTAAATATACAGAATTCAATTCATTTTATTGAAATTAATCATTATATTGTCATATTATATAAATAATTAAATAATAAAAGAGGTAAATTATGAGTAGATTATTAGTAGGATTTGATGGAAATCGTGAAATTAAACCAGATTTTGCGGAAAAGGTGGGGGATTTCGGTCTTTTATTACTTCGTGCTGGGTTTGGAAAAATGGTCACTATGGTCACTATGGCCACTGCGGAATCTAAAAACGGTGGAACTAAGTTCTTAGAGACAAACTTTTCTACAGTCATGAAAGTATTTACTATAATTGGATTTTTTCTAACACTACCATTAAGTGGTCTTTTTGCAGCAATTGGTGCGGTAGCAACAGCCTGTTCTAATAGTCATAAACAAATGTACAAATCTTACACCCACTTTGAAAATACATCTAAGAAGGGTTTATCCAATATAGACAATGACAATACAAACAAGCAGTTAATTGAAATTGGTAGAAGAATTTATAATAATGAAGCATTTTCTGGAGATTTATTGGGTCAATATTGGCATTTTTTACCATCAAATTTAGTAGAACAAGGCTCATCTCAAGAAGAAAATGCTCAGCAACCTACTAAACAACAAAAAAAGGTGGGTTTTGGTGATGTAAGAGCAAGAGACTTTGAAAAAGAAAAGCCTGCCGATCAAGTTGGTAATGCTAACTCTATAGTTTTAAATTCAGTAAGAAAAAGGTGATCTCAAGAAGAAAATGCTCAGCAACCTACTAAACAACAAAAAAGGTGGGTTTTGGTGATCTAAGAGCAAGAGACTTTGAAAAAGAAAAGCCTGCCGATGATGTTAGCAAGATTAACTCTGCCAAACTCATAAAATTATAAGTTATTGATATCCAATGAGATAATATTAGATAAGATCTGCAGCGACATCGTCGTAGAAGAGGAGCCCTTTTGGGGTCAATTTTAAGGTGTCACCCTTATCCTCAAGATAACCCTCAGAGATAAGGTTTGATATAGTCTCGGCTCGTTCTTGCAAGGCGGTGGAAAAGTCAGCCTTTTTCACTCCAGCAAGCATTCGGATGCCGGTCATGAGAAGCTCTCTTTGGGAATCCTCTTTGGAAAGCTTTTCGTAAAAATCCACTGGATTTTCATTTAAGAGCACTTTTTGTTGGTATTTATCCATATTACACACATTTTGAAATCTTGCCCCATCGATAAAACTAAAGGCAGAAGGGCCGACCCCATGGAAGGCAAGTCCTTTCCAATAACCTGTATTGTGTAATGACTCATAGCCATGTTTTGCAAAGGCTGAAATTTCATATCGCTTGAGTCCCTGATTTTCTAAAAAGAGGATGGCATCTTCTAGCATTGCAGTGCTATCTTCTGAGGATGGGCGTAAGATTTCTAGCGCTTTTTCCTTTTTATGGAAAGGGGTATAGGGCTCAATGGTGAGGTTATACAAAGAAAGATGAGTGATAGGGAGGGTTTCACAAACTTTAAGTGACTTTTGAAACACATCCCTTGTTTGGGTGGGGATATCATACATCAGATCGATGGTGATATTGTGTATACCTGCTTTATAGGTATCAAAAACAGCCTGTCTAGCCTTTTCCCCAGAGTGGTTACGTCCTAAAAATTTAAGAAGGGTTTCATCAAAACTTTGTACGCCGATACTTACTCGGTTTATTCCCGCTTTTTGATACTCTTTCATCGTTTCAAATGTGATATCTTCAGGATTTGCCTCAAGGGTGATTTCTGTAGCAGGGGGACAAATGGCTAATATTCTTCTGATATTACCTGTCCCAAGTAGGTAAGGGGTGCCGCCACCAAAGTAGATCGATCTAAGGGGATTTTCAAAAGATTTACTTTGTATTTCTTTGATTAAAAGATCGGTGAATGCATCCATACGATCTTCTTTATATTTTACGACAAAGAAATGACAGTAAGGACATTTTTTTCTGCAGAAAGGGGTATGGATATAGAGGCTTTTACCAAGCGTCGTCGAAGTCATCATCAGGTAGATCTTTTGTACGCTTCCAACGATTCTTGTCACTAAAAGGATCTTCTTCTGCTTCGTATTCAGCTGTTGCTCGATCATCCCCGCCGGCCATCTCAATATCAAATAATGTAGTATGGTCTGCTTCAAAAGAGGAAGAGATATCCATATCAAAATTTGAGCTCTCTGAATTTTTATCAAAGTCTATATCAGGCATAGATTGCGGTTCATATGCTTGCTTTGTGACCCCTTTTTTCGGCATGACAAAATCTTCATTTTCCCCACTTGGCTTCAGATAATCTAGACGTTTTTTCTCCTCTTCAATTTTACTTTGAAGAGCATCTATTTCAATCTTATGTTTTTCAATGTCTTTTTTTGGAACAAGGTCCAAATCAAGCCATTTCTTCAATTCTTTAATTTCAGTTTCAAGCTTTTTTAATCTTTCACTTTTCATGCTGCTCTCTTTTACTTTCTAAAAACAAATTCTTTGATAGGCAATTATACCGTTTCACCCATCCTTTGGCAAGATTTTTTTATTATTGTAAATAAACTTAAGATCCCTAGGGTAGAGATGAATAGTTTAAAGATGAAGGTCAGTATGCAAGATAAAGAGTTCTTACATTTTGAGAATGAAAGGTATATATACAATGTTTTTGATCAGTATCAGAAAGATTCCTCTTCCGTACCCATTGAATGGGTAAGATTTTTCCAAGGAATGGAACTATCTAATTCTCAATTTGCTACAAACACCTCTGTAAGCGGTGGATTTGACGTTCAACGAGTTATAGATTATTTCAAAAAATTTGGTCATCTGTTTGCAAAAACAAATTCTATGAAGGGGGAAAAGACGTTTTCTTTAGAAAACTTTTTAACTCAGCTTTCTTTAAAAAAAGAGGATCTTTCAAACAAGGTTTCGGTTAAAGAATTGGGTTTAAGTAACATCACCTTATCAGAGTTAATAGATCGATTGAAAAAGATTTATTGTGAGGGGATAGGGGTGGAGTTTTTTGGTACAGGGCAAGAGGAGATGGAAACATTTATCCACTCACGTTTAATAAAGATGGAAGAGCTTAATTCTTCAGAGCTTAATCATGGTTTAAAAGAGGTGGGCAAGGCAAAGATTTTAGAAGATTTCCTACAGAAGAAATTTTTAGGGGCAAAGAGATTTTCGGTAGAGGGGGCAGAAAGTGTGATTGCGCTTTTAAAGGCAATTGTGGAGACCTCTGTAAACCTTGGCTATCAAGAAGGTTATATTGGCATGGCTCATAGAGGAAGGCTCAATACACTTTGTCATATCATGGAAAAGCCTTATGAGGAACTGTTTGAAGAATTTAAAACCGATCGTTTTCCACAAAAACCTGGTCTTTTAGATGTAAAATATCATAATGGCTATGA
>CAMCSI010000141.1 GCA_945877885.1 Chlamydia trachomatis | reverse complement strand
AACTTTTGAATGTGTTTGAGTATAAAAACTTGTCATAAAAAATGAATCCTCTTATCATGCTTTTTTTTAAAAGGATACAGATGAAAAGGATTACCTTACTTTTTTTATTCACATGTAGTTTTTGCTTCGGAATTAAAAAAGAGGCGATGAATTTTGCCCCAAATATAGAGTCTCCTTCGGAAGAAAAAAAAATCGTAGTCGTTGTTCCTTCTTATAACAACAAAAACTACTACAAAGGAAATCTAGATAGCATTTTTTCTCAAAAGTACTCAAATTTTAGAGTGATCTATACAAACGATGCCTCCACCGATGATACAGGAAAATTAGTACAAGAATATGTTAGGAATTTAAATTCTCCAATTGATTTTACTTACATTGAAAATGATAAGAATTGCGGTGCACTGTCAAGTATTTATACCATGATTCATCTTTGTGAAAATGATGAGATTGTATGTAATATTGATGGAGATGATAAATTATTGCACGATGGAGTCCTTGCCAGATTAAATAGAGCCTATGCCGATGATCATGTTTGGATGACAAATGGCTCTTATTACTGTAAAAATTCTCCTCAAGTAAATAAGCCAATGTCTGTTTGGGTTGCAAAACAAGGAAAACATAGAATCTATAATTTTAGATGGAGTCATATAAAATCATTTTATGCTGGTTTGTTCAAACAGATTCCTTTAAGTAGATGGCAAGAAAATGGTGAATTCTATCAAATTGCCTGGGACGTACCAATGGCTTTGTATCTTCTGGATTTGGCCAGAGATCATGCCTATTTTATACCTGATTTACTCTATGAATATAATGATAATAATCCTCTTAATGATGGTAAAAAACCAAAAAATAGGATTAATGAGATCAGGAGAAAAGTTTGGGCATTACCTCCCTTAGCACCGCTAAACTCAAAAGATGATTTTATAGGCTGATCTACAAATGAAGAAAAGATTTCTAACAGCTATTTTTGCAGCAATTACCGGATTTTCACAACCTTTAAATTATGCCCCTGAAATAAAAGGTGAAGTTGAAGAAAAGCCCTTTGTTATAGTTATTGCATCCTACAACAATGAAAATTTCTATATAGATAATTTAAATAGCGTCTTTACCCAAAGCTATACCAATTTTCGAGTCCTGTATACAAATGATGCATCTACTGATAAAACCGGCGAATTAGTACAAGAGTATGCAAAAGACAACGCCACGCATCTAAATTTTTCCTATCTCGAAAATAATAAAAATAAAGGTGCGTTGCATAATATCTACCATATGATCATGTCATGTAAAAATGATGAAATTATCGTTATCTTAGATGGCGATGATAAATTTGCTGATCGTAACGTTCTCAATAGATTAAATAGAGCCTATGCAGATGATCATGTTTGGGTCACATATGGACAAGATGCAGTGCGTAAAGGTTTTGGAGGGCACTCTAAGCCAATGGCAGTAGAAGTTTTAAAAAATGGAACACATCGAAATTCTGGATTTTGCTGGAGTCACTTAAGAACTTTTTATGCTGGACTTTTTAAACTTGTACCATCAAGCTACTGGAAAAATGAGGGTCTATTCTATCCTACCTCATCTGATGTAGCAATGATGCTCTTTCTAATAGACCTTGCACGTGAACATGTTTATTTTATCCCCGATGTTCTTTGTTACTATAACAATGAAAATCCTCTTAATGACTACAAACTAAGTGTTGAAGGACAGGGATGGTATCGAAAACATATTTGGAAGCTGCCTCCCTTAAGAAAAATCCAAACTAAAAAGGAGTTTTTGGAATGAGAAATGTTATTTTATACCTAATAAGTATGTCCTGTTGTTTTGGAGGTGTATATAATTTTGCGCCGAAAATTGAACATCCGGAAAAGGAGAAGCGTTTTGTTATCATTATCCCTTCCTATAACAATGAGAATTATTATACTGGGAATTTGGATAGTGTATACTCCCAGAATTATTCCAATTTTAGAGTTATATATACGAATGATGCCTCTAAAGATAAAACAGGGATTTTAGTTAATGAATATATTAAGAAAAAAGAGCGGTTGGTAGACTTTACTTATATCGAAAACGACGAAAATATGGGTGCATTATATAATATTTGTAATATGGTGAGTTTATGTGAAAATGATGAAATCGTTGTTATGCTTGATGGAGATGATATGCTGGCAAATCCGTTCGTTCTTAAGCGATTAAATCAAGCATATGCCGATGATCATGTTTGGGTGACGTACGGTCAATATGCGCCTAATGGACATTGTAAACCTATGAAAACAGCTTCATTAAAAATAGGTGGACATAGAAAATATGATTTTATTTGGAGTCATTTAAGAACATGTTATGCAGGATTATATAAGTTGATTCCTCCTAGAAGATGGTTAGAAGATGGGCAATACTATAGAGTAACATGGGATGTTGCGATTATGCTTAATTTAATTGATATGGCTAGAGATCATGTTTATTTTATACCTGATATTCTTTATAGATATAATTGCGATAACCCAATAAATGATTTTAGAATTTCAGGGAAGCAGCAATGGCAAACTAAAGACAGAATATGGGCGTTACCACCACTAAATAGAATTCATTCAAAGAATGATTTTTTGTAGGTTTAATTTTTGAAGAAGCTTTTAGTTTCGCCTTTCAAAAGTGAAGTGCACAAAATGAATTAAAAAAGTGAATATGCAGGTGATGAAAAAATCTCTATTGTGAAATTAACCACAAATACCACAAGGAGAGTTTATGCCCAAAGGCTACCATCACCTAACCTATGCTCAAAGATCTCAAATTTGTATTTTAAAAGAAAGAGGAGATTCTAAAAGCAAGGTTGCAAGATCATTACCTGTCTATCACAGTACAATAGGAAGAGAACTTAAGAGGAATAAAGGGGGGTAAAGAATATCATTATCTAAAAGCTAATGAAAATGCACCTTCCAGAAGAAGTCTAAAGGTAAATACACAGATCAATCCTGAAATTAGATCTACAATTGAAGATAAACTAGGTAAGCAATGGAATCCTGTACAAATATCTGGATGGATTAAAAAGCACTATAAAGACAACATCAGTCATCAAAGTAAATATAGCTATATTTGGAAAAATAAGACGCAAGGAGGGTTGCTATATAAAAACTTACGTCAACAAGGGAAAAAATATTATAAGTATGGTAAGGGACTTTCGGGGAGGGGATGCATCCCGAAGCGAGTTGATATCTATCAAAGACCACCGATAGTTGAAGGAATAATTCATCTAGGTGATTAGGAGGTGGATACAATCATAGGCGCAAGCCATAAGGGTGTTATGGTTTCAATACTAGAAAGAAGGCCAAAGCTTACAAGCTAGTGAAAGTATTCAATAAAACAACAGAAGAAGTCAGCCGAGCAATCATTAATCGACTAACTCCTATTTAATCTTTTGTTCGTACAATTACTGCTGATAATGGAAAGAGTTTGCTCTTCTTGTCATGTTAGCACTGAGTTATCTTCAGGTTTTTAATTCG
>CAMCSI010000140.1 GCA_945877885.1 Chlamydia trachomatis | reverse complement strand
AAAATTAGTATACATATTTATAAAAAATTATACTATCTATCGATAAAAGTAAAATGCATATCTTGATGCACAGACTCTACTTTTGAATTATCGATCGATAAAATATCCATCTTCTTACCCTGCAAAAAGACTTTGAGTAAATCTTCAGCAGAATAATTACCAATAATATCATTAGGGACATCAGTATTTACACGATTCATCGGCATATTCACCATTTTACTATGACCATAGCAAAGGCCAAACTTTCCCTTAGGCCCTCTTCCAGCTAATTCTCCTTCTAAAGAATTAGGGTGTTTATAGGGCAATCTATAGAAGGCATTTTTAAATGTAGACTTTCTATATAGGGTAAAATCTAACGTATTTGGATATCTCCAATCAGGGTGACCTTTTGAAAAATCCCAGGAAAAAATATCATTACCTCTATTTTTCAAGGGAGGAATTCCTGTTTTTGTCGATCTTATAAACTCTGCTTTTGTGATGTTTTTCCCTAGACGGTAATAAAAACCGTGCACATCTTTATCACTATTAAGTAAGCGGCACCCTTCTATTAAATCGATTCTATCTAAAATGACCATATCATCCATAGCAAAGAGAAAATAGTTTGCATCGGTACTTCTTTCTTCATACAAAACATCTAAAACAATAGGTTTAAACGAGTTTTCTACATTATTTACCGATTGATAAATAAATTCGACATGGGGGAAAGCCTCCTCTACAATCTTATATGATTCACTATAAGGGGCATCTGATCGACAGATCACAAAAATCTTATTATACCCAGTAACCCATTTATCAAAAGATTCAAGCAAAGCATAAGCTTGCAGCGGTCTATTAAAAGAGCACACCACAATATCTGCCCCTTCTCCAAAAAGAGCGGTAAGGGTTAGTAAAAATAAGTAAAACAGTCTCATTATATCTCCTTAAAAGTGGGTGTGATTATAATGAAAGTGTTCTAATCGAGCAACAAAAGATTAGAAAAATCTTTTATCTGGTCCCTTAAACTTGCAGCCTCTTCATATTGATAATTATCTGCTGCTTTTCTCATCGCTTTTTCTAGAACTTTGATCTTTTTCTCAATGGCTTTTGGATCATTTTTAACGGTATCAGGAAGACTATCAAGTGTTTTAAATAGACTTTTTGAAGAGCTTGCTGTGGTACTTTTTGGTGTAACGTTATTCTTTCTATTGTACTCTTCTTGCACAATCCTTCTTTCTTTTGTCGTATCAATACACTTTTGCATAGAAGCAGTGACTTTATCTCCATATAAAATCACCCTACCATAGATATTTCTTGCTGCACGGCCACAAGTTTGAATAAGGGCTGTTTCACTACGTAAAAAACCTTCCCTATCGGCATCTAAAATGGTAACTAAGCTCACCTCAGGAATGTCTAATCCTTCCCTTAGAAGGTTAATCCCAACAATTACGTCGATCTGACCCATTCTTAATTTATTGATGATCTCCATTCTCTCTAACGTTTTGATGTCGCTATGCAAATACTCTGCTTTCACCCCAATTTCTTTAAGGTAGGTGGTAATCTCCTCAGAGAGCTTTTTTGTTAAACAAGTAACAAGAGTACGCCTTCCAAGTTTTGTCTCCTTAGCAATTTCTGCAATTGCATCGTCTAATTGATTAGTTCCAGCTCTTACTTCTACGTTAGGATCTAAAAGATAAGTAGGACGTATCACTTGAGTGACCACCTCCCCTTCTGCCTCCTTTATTTCCCATTCTGTAGGGGTAGCCGATACATAAATAGTTTGCTTCTTTTTATCATAAAACTCTTCAAAGGTTAATGGACGGTTATCATAGGCAGAAGGTAAACGAAAACCATAATCCACCAATGATTTTTTTCTCGAACGATCCCCATGTATCATGGCCCTAACTTGTGGTATACTTTGATGCGATTCATCCACAAATAATATATAATCGTCAGCAAAATAGTCCATCAAACAAGATGGTGGCTCTCCAGGCGATCTTTCATCAAAATGAGATGAATAATTCTCAATCCCTTTACAAAACCCCATCTCCTTAATCATTTCTAAGTCATATCGTGTTCTTTGTCTAATTCTCACCTCTTCGGCAAAAGCTTCTTTCTCCTTGAAAAATGCAATTCTACTATCTAGCTCATGATCAATCGATAGCAATGCTTTATCTCTTACCTCCTCAGGGGTAACATGGTGCGATCCTGGATAAATCTTTATTTCATGCACCCTTTCTAAAACCTTGCCTGTCAAAGGATCGATAATGCTCATCCTTTCAATCTCATCGCCAAAAAATTCAATCCTGTAGCAGCTTTTATCTTCATATGTAGGAAACAGTTCAACCACATCGCCTCTAACTCTAAACGATCCTCTTGAAAAATCCATATCGGCACGCTTAAAATGCATCATCACAAGTTGTATAAGCAGTCGATCTCGTAAAATGGTTTCACCCGTTTTGATTGTAAAAACCATTTTTTCATAGTTCTTTTTTGACCCCAACCCATAAATACAAGAAATTGAGGCAACAATAATCACATCTTCCCTTTCTACAAGGGAGCGTGTAGCAGAAAGTCTCATCCTATTAATCTCTTCATTGATAGCAAGATCCTTCTCAATATAGGTATCACTTCGAGCAAGATATGCCTCTGGCTGATAGTAATCGTAGTAGGAGACAAAATATTCCACCGCATTATCTGGGAAAAACTCTTTAAATTCTTGATAAAGCTGCGCTGCTAATGTTTTATTATGCGCCAAAATAAGGGCTGGTCTTTGTGTTTTTGCAATCACATTTGCCATAGTAAAGGTTTTTCCCGAACCTGTGACCCCTAAAAGTACTTGGGAAGACTTGCCTGCATTTAACCCTGACACTAGAGCAGGAATCGCATCTAGCTGATCCCCTTTTGGCTCAAATTTACTTTGAAGACTGAATTTTTTTTTCAGCATCAAGGTAACAATCCTCCAATTGTTTCAAGACCTTTGGTAAAAAATTCCCATTGTATCAAAATATTGACCAAGATCACGCAAAATGAAAACACAATCGTAAGAATAATTATTGCTCTTCCAAAAGTACTTGTATAAAACTTATGCCCTTTTAATTTCAACACCATGGCTGAAGGGATAAAGACCAATAAAATAGCTACAAAAGCCCCTGCGTACTGCAAAGCGAGCATAAATCCTTTTTGATAAGAGTAAACAAAAATAAGCGGTGGAATAAAAGTTAGGGCGATGGCAAGTAATCTGCCTTCCCACCCCTTTTTAATTTTCAAACCATCAATCAAAAAATCAGCTAAACTTAAAGCAACACCAAGAAATGAGGTCAAAATAGCAAAAAATGAAAATAGATAAACACCAACGGGTAAAATCCCAGAGGGTACAAAAGAGGCAAGTGCAGGCGTTATCGGCCCTCCCCCTTTCCAAACCATTGCAAGGGTATTTAGAGGAAGCACACCTAAAACCAAAAATATCCAAATGATATTTACCGCTAAAGAAATGATACTTCCGTAAATGACAGATTTTAA
>CAMCSI010000139.1 GCA_945877885.1 Chlamydia trachomatis | reverse complement strand
AAGCATCTATTTTTCTTCAGTCAAAAATTTCCCCACTTCCAGAAATCACTCAATACTTATTAAATATCGTCTCCATTAACAGAATCGGTCATAATCCTACTGTAAAAGCTGAATCTAAGCAAAAAGGGTTTGAAGAAAGTGTACCTGCTGGATTTTATCTTTATCCCATTTATCAAGCAGCCGATATTGTTGCCTTTGATGCAGACGTGGTTCCAGTGGGTGTGGATCAGGCTCCTATGATTGAGTTGACAAGAGATGTTGTAAAAAAATTCAACGCCCTATATGGTAACGTTTTTGTAGAACCGGAGGGAATTTTTCCAAAAATAGATACCGCAGTACCAGGTATAGATGGAAATAAAATGTCAAAATCTTTAGGCAATGCCATTTATCTAAAGGATAGTAGGGAAGATATTGCTAAAAAGATTAAAAAAATGAAAAGTGACCCATCTAGAACAAGCATAGATCAGCCAGGGGATCCTGAAAAAGCTATTGCATTTACCTATCTTGATATTTTTGATGAAGATAAACGGTTTGTAGAAGAGTTAAAGGAAGATTATAGAAGAGGCGGTCTTGGTGATAAAGTGATTAAAGATAGAGTGCTGGATGTGTTAGATGCATTTATAGCCCCCATTCGAGAAAGAAGAAAGGCTATTTTTGAGAATAAATCTTTGATTGAAGAGGTGATTTTAGAGGGTACAAAAGTTGCTTATAAAAAAGCAGAACATACCTTAAATCGTCAGAAAAAAGCGATGGGCTTAGTCTATGACTTCTTTACACGCGAATCAGTAACGCATTAAATTATAATCACTTATACCACAAATTAGGGCAGCTTTATAATTAATCTTTAGATTATAATAAGGACTTTCATGGAAATATTTTTTCAAAAATTTTTATCAGTTGCTAAAGCAATACAGTCACTTATTGATGAAAAGAAAATTGTAAAAATATCCCTTTTACAAAACTCTCTTCACTTTTCGGTGATTGAAGGCTGGGAAGAGGGGGAAGAGGAAAAAAGCGCGATGGAGTTTTTTCTTTATCTTAAGAAGAAAATTGCAGGTTTAGATACCTATGAACTTCCTATGGGAGAAAGAGAGGCTCTTTTAATAATTGTGAGGGCTCTTGAGAATTATATTGAAATCTTTTTACAGAAGGATTCAAAAGTATTAACCCTTTTAAAAAATGAACTATTTTCATTAAAATTAGGTGGATTAATCCCAAGAACCTATTTATCTGAAGAGCATAAAGATACAAATTTTATCAAGAAAAATTCCTTAGAAAATATCTTATTTTATCATGGAGTAGTCTTAAATTTTCATCCACTTTATGGTATTTCTTTTCCCATGAAAGGGGGTATGGGTATATTACGAGATGTCTATTTTTCTGAGTTAAAACGGTATGATTTAGATTTGATGCATAAATATTATTATAATGGGGAATATTTCTTTTTAACAGATGGGGAAGAAAAGCTGTTATATCTTCCAAAAATTCTAGATAGAGCGCTTGTCTGGGATCTAGAAAATGCCCCATTTGTACAATACCAAAGTGGCTACCCTGAGCCAAGCTTAGAGGTATACCACCGCGGAAATGATTTTTTTATCACCTTACATGATGGGACAGGATCGATGTACCGCTTTGGTCTGGAGGGTAATAAAGTAGTTTCTCCAGATAAATTTGCTTATCAATCTTTTGATAGTTTTAAGAAAATTATTATCCCAACAACTGAAAAAAAAGTAACTTACGCACTTGAGCTCTTGAAAAATGTAACCTTCGAGTCAAGGGAGATGATGATTAAAGAGATATTAACAATGCTAGAGGTTGAAACTGACTGTATCTTATATTTAGCTTCATCAAATAAGGTGTTAAGTTATCTGTACCTTCCTAAGTTATTGATTTTAGCTATGAAAGGATTAATCCCTTTTTACGGGCTTTTAAAACCATGGTCGTGTATAGAAATTGATTATGAGATGCTCTCAAAAAGAGGAGATTTGTTACGGAAGAAATCGACTTAATAGAAATTCATACCCTCTTGCTTAAAAAATTGGATGGTTTTTCAAGCGTGCAGCGGTTAAAAACCCTCGATGGGATGATCAAAGAGATTTACGACTTTTTAAGCGTTCGAAATATTTCAATGCTTTCAGAAGAATTTTTCCTTCTTTTTAAAGAGCTTGTTGAAGATATTGAATATAAAATTAAAACTATCAAATGTAAAAAGGAATTAAAACAGCCACTGTTAATGATAATTGTGGCGATAAAACTTGGCGCAAGAATTCCCTTAACCTATTTGGAAGGGGATGTAAAATTTTATAATTTTATAAAAAACAACAACTTAGATCTTATATTTTTTACCTCAAAATTAACGGTAAAATTTGATAAACAAATGGGAGTAATGATTCCTGTGGAAACACGCAGAAATTGCATTTCTTGGTTTTCATGGAATAGTTTAAAGTGGAGCGCTGAAGGATCTATAGTTAGCGTTTATTATAAAAGCGAACTGTTATTTCAAACAGAAGAAAATTTAACATTTGCCGATGATTATTGTTCACTCATGTGTGGAATTACAAAATATAATATTATTGAAAGTGCCGATTTTAGACCTTATAAATATCAAGATCCATCCTCCTATTCCTATCAAAATCTTCTCATTGTCCAAATTACTTGGAAGCTAGACAAAAGAGCCTCCTATTTCCATCAAACACACGCCTCCTTAGAGCTCAAAGATGAACATGGACTTGTTCGTTCTGTAGGACAAGATATTTTTGATCATGTGAATGCATCACCTAAACACAGATTTAGTAGATCAGCAAAAAGAAGCTCTATCATTAAAACCCCTGATTTAACAAGTTACTATCCAAAAAATCATCGAATGGTTAAAAAGTTTATCTTCCCTATCTCTAAAAAGGAACATGATCGCTTGGTAACTCTCGTGGAATCAGATAAGTTTAACCATAAAGAAACTGCCTCTTTGATGAAAGGTAACTGCGTCAGCTACACCTGTAGCTTACTAAAAAGAGGGTTAGATTATAACGTTTATGCAGATGTTGCAGGCTTTGAGATTTTAACAAGAAATATTTTTCCGTCAAAAGTAGATAACTTTATACAAAAATCGATAAAGAAGTTGGGAAAAATCCCTTCGTTTCTGCAAAAAGCATTTTTCTTTTTCCCACCCGTCTATTTATTGGGGGTAATGCTCGGATATGTAAACTACATTACATCAAAAACCGGATACAATGATCATAGAGAATACAGCTTAAAAGATTATCTGTTTCGACCATGGATCATTCGTTGCGATATCCCGCTTATTTTAAAGGATGTTTTAGAAAGACATGCAGATGATAGTGGTGTAATTAATAGGGAGCAGTACCCACCAGGATCTATTTTTGATTAGGTTATTTATCTTACGTAAGATAAATTTAAAAAAACATATACAACCACCCGCAAGCAAAGCTTGCTAGAGATCACAAAGATCACAGAGAAAGACATTAGACTTCTTTGGAAAATACCATTTTGTTATAAGGATAACAATCCAGATGGTGTCTTTATTACCCTCT
>CAMCSI010000138.1 GCA_945877885.1 Chlamydia trachomatis | reverse complement strand
TTGCCTCTTTAAAGTTATTCATTTCTGCGTATTTTTTTATAATAACTCTGTAATCTACTTTATTCGGAGATCTTTCTACTTTTCTCTTCTGATTGATCTCAACAACTCTTGCAAGCTGATTTGCTGTTAAATCACCATTTAAAACATCTAAGAGTGGGTCATAGTCAAGCCTACCCTCTTTAAACGGTCTTGTAAGTAAGTTTAACTTTAAAGGTTTAGGGTTATTTTCATCATCCATTTCAATAAAAGACTCTACCTTAGAATAGATTGAACACTCCCCACCCCCATTTGACCTGCATAAATAAGGTTCTGCGTATGACTCACCTCTATCACCTAAAACTAATGGGGCAATTATCTTTAATAAGCCACCAATTGTGGTCCATCTATCATAGACAACAGCCGGGGCTAGAACCTTTCCTGATAACCATTCAATAGTAACAACAGAGTTATTTTCAGATGTAGCTTCACCTACCTTAGCTTTCTTTTTAACCCCAAGAGCTTCTCCCAGTAGCTTAAGTGCCTTACATTCAGAACTGCCATATCTAGGGAAACTGATTTCTATAACAATAGAGGCTAAGTCAGTACCCTTTAGATTCCTTCCAAAAAGAGACTCCATAACTACCCCCTAATTTTGATTAAATTGACTTATTTTTATTTAATTATAAGTTAATTAAATTACAAATTTTTTTTATAGACAAAATATTTTAAAAAAGGCACAAAAGTGCTTCGAAATTAGACTACTTTTTCAATTTTGGTTGTTATACATCCCCATGCTTTGGTCTTATTTCCACCTCTCCATTATTATCATACAACTCAAAAAAATTAGGTAGTACTTCACCTTTTGGATATTCAAATTTTAGATTATATTCTAAACCGGAATATCCACTTTTCGAAATCTTTCGAAACCTAAAGCTAGATTTATGGGAATCCCCACACTCATCAGTGCAATGAAGCTTAACGTCGTGGTAATCATTCAATAGTGCAATACCTGTAATCGGAGAAGGAAATTTCTCAAATTTAAAAGATTTTAATTCAATCACCATAGAGTTGTCCGCTCCCTTTGTCGGTAAGGCAAAATAAAATTCATTCTTTTGTTCAGAACTTTCCCCTGTATGTAATTCAATTTTTACATGAAAATCTTTTGAATTTCCAGTTTCAAGAAATTTAATTGCTTTATTTTTGTTAAACTTCAAGTTGCAGTAAGGAAAACCAGGCATCGCTAAAATATAAGTAGCATTTCCAAAATCGTCTGAACCTAAATTTCGAATCATTTCTAGCGTGATTTTTTTGGGAAATCTTTGTAATCTTTCATTTGGTAGTCTCTTAGCCTCTAACATTAAATTTATTTCTTGGCCATGATGCCACTTAGGACGCTTTCCAGTCATATGGTTGAATACTTCTTGACCCTTTTCATCAAAATATCTCAATCTAGTCGAATCAATATTTGGTACATACTTTTCTACTTGCATGTCCAAATGCGTTTTACTTATCCTCTTACCTGCAGGGACTTGCAATGTTGTTGGTAAACTGTTATTAATATTAGATGCATCCTTACACGTTATTGTCACTCTGCATGTCCCTTGGTTACCCTTATTTCCTAAATGAATAAAAAGATCTACTATAGGAATAATAACACTTAAAGAATATAGTATAAACAGAACAACTTTTGTAATTTTTTGTAAAAGATGAGTATCTGGAAGTACCTCAATATGCTCACATACTGGCATATTGTAGATTGATTGCTGGGGTGCAGATGATGATATTGGTAAATATTGACTCATGTTATAAAACTCATAATTATATATTTACTATTACAAATATTATACATTAATTTATAATTATAATTCAAGATATTTATATCTAATTCATTATAAAGATGTTGCGATAACTGTATATTATAAATTCATTTCTTCAGGACTTAGAAGCAGCTATTTCGCGCTGACAGATTAAAAAAAAAGCCACTCTTACTTAAAAGAGTGGCTTTAACAAGTTAATTATTAACTACTTACACACCAACGGGTATTAGCATTTCATCTGATTCGAAATCAAACTCAATAAATGCATCCTCGCCTTGACCTTTTTTGTCCATTTCTAAACGTTTTACGTAGGCAAGGTGCCCAGTACCAGAAGGCATTTTCTGCCCTGTGATCGTATTAGATTTAAAGTCTAGCAAGTAGTCAACCTTTCCTTCACAAGCGGCATCTGTTAGGATACGAGTAGTCTCCTGGAACGCTGCTGCTGAGAAGTAAGACTCTGTACCAAGAGATGCTTTCGTAATACCAAGAAGAACAGGAGCTGCTTGAGCAGGTCTACCACCATCTGCAAGAACTTTTTTATTCTGCTTATGGAAGACTTTCTTATTAATATCCTCACCATACAAGAATATAGTATCGCCTGGGTCTGTGATGCGAACTTTCTGAAGCATCTGACGAACAATAATCTCAATATGTTTATCGTTCACATCTACCCCTTGTAGTCTGTAAACTTCTTGCACCTGATTTACAAAGTACTTCTGAAGTTCTCTTATACCGCAAATCTCTAAGATTTCATGCGGTTGAAGTGTTCCGTCAGTAATTTGTTGACCTTTTTCAACGATATCGCCTTGCTGTACAATCAGATGTTTTGCAAGAGGAATTAAATGCTCCTCTTCCATACCTGTTGTTTCATCACGAACGATAACGATACGTTTACCTTTCTGTACACCTTTCAGCTCAATAGTACCATCAATCTTTGCGATCTCTGCAGCATCTTTAGGTTTACGAGCTTCAACAAGCTCTGCAACCCTTGGAAGACCACCGGTAATATCTTTTGTTCTTGCTGCGCCCTTTGGAAGACGAGCAAGTTGATCACCAGCTTCTACTTTGCCATTTTCAAGACAAGATAAGTACGCTCCTGATGGAATTGCATAGGTACCAATTAAGTCCATACACGCTTGATCAGAATAGATCATAATTTGTGGGTGAAGCTCGCCTCTATGCTGCTTTACAACAATTTCTGACTGACCTGTTTGCTTGTTGATAGACTTTTGTGTAGAAATACCTTCCACAAGGTCATCAAATCTTACATATCCACCTTTTTCACAAATAACAGGATAGTTATGATGTTCGATAAGAGCAAGTACCTCACCCTTCTTCACATGTTCACCATCTGTTTTGAAAATCTGCGTTCCTTGCTCAAGATTAATGGTCATTAACGGTTCAATAGATTTTTTGATTACCAAGTTCTTATACTCTTCAATCTTTCTACCTTCATCTCTAACCACATGGATCTTACCATTTTTATTTAATACAAGATTTATGCCATTTTTATTCTTCACAGTTCTTATATTTTGATAAATCAATATACCAGCTTCTGCAGATTCAATCTCAGGATTGTCCCCACTTCCAGCAATACCACCCAAGTGGAAGGTTCTCATAGTTAACTGAGTTCCAGGTTCACCAATTGATTGTGCGGCAATAATTCCAACAGCTTCTCCAAGGGCTACAGATCTTCCGTTTGCAAGATTTATCCCGTAACACTTAGCACAAACCCCTCGATCACTTTCACATGTTAATGTA
>CAMCSI010000137.1 GCA_945877885.1 Chlamydia trachomatis | reverse complement strand
TATTTGAACTATCAGAGCTTTCAGGGAAATCAGTTAAAGATATTAATGATGGGGATGATCTTGTTTATGACCTTGGATTAGATTCAATGGATATTGCGACAGTGTATACTTTCATAGATTCGCATTTTGATTTAGATCAAGATATTCAGCCGGGGGATTTAAAGACTGTAAAAGATCTTCTTTTGGCGGCGATGCATTTTAATAAGAAAAAGAAAAAGGAAGAAAGAGAGAATACCACCAAAGGTTGGCCAGTAGAAAGACATGGGAGAAAAGCGCCTAGATTTGCAAAAGGGGAAACGATCATTGAGGTTTTTTTAAATTCGTGTGATCGAATGGAGACAGCACCTGCTTGCGTGGATGAGGTTTCGGGTGTGATGGATTATTATACCATGAAAAGAGCTGCATTAATTCTTTCTGAAAAAATCAAAAAGCTTGATGGGGATTACATTGGAGTGTTATTTCCAGCAACAACTGGTACTTACATCATCCAAATGGCTATTTATCTAGCGGGAAAAACTCCTGTTCCATTGAATTGGACGGTGGGGACCTATTTTATGAGCCATGCGATAAAGCTTGTCGATTTACGAAATATTATTTCCTCCAATAAATTCTTAAGTAGATTGGATAAGGTGGATTTAGGGGAGGCGATGGATAAAATTATCGCCATTGAAGATTTGAAAAAAGATATTACTCTTTTTGATAAAATCAAAGGGGTTATTGGCGCAAAACGTTCTGCCAAGGCGATTATGAAACGCTGCTGCCCTAACGTTTCTACAGATGATATAGCAGTGATTCTATTTACAAGTGGATCTACAGCTTTACCAAAAGCTGTTCCATTGACACATAGAAACATTTTAGCAAATCAAAGAGCTGCTTTAAATAATATCAATCTAAACAGTGAAGATGTGATGTTAAAATGTCTTCCTCCATTTCATGTATTTGGATGGAGCTTAAGTTTGTTGCCAATCTTTACAGGAGTAAGAGTTTGTTTCTCCCCAGATCCTTTAGACGGGGGAGCGCTTTCCAAGCAGATTCTAAAGTGGAAGTGTACGATTTTAATGATGGCTCCTACGTTTTTAGCTCACTTATTTAAGGTGGCAAGCATTGGACAGTTGAAGACCTTACGATTAGTGATCTCTGGTGCTGAAAAAGCACAGGCAAGTTTACTTGAATATTTAGCAAAACTCGGTCATGTGAAGTTTGTTGAAGGGTACGGTCTTACAGAGACCTCTCCAATTCTTTGCTGTGGATCGGTGTTTGAGGACTCTATGATAGGGGTTGGAAAAGTGGTATCCTCTGCAGAGGTGATCATAATGAATATTGATTCACAAGAGAAAATGACAGGTCCCCATCAAATTGGTGAAATTCTTGCACGTGGAGATTCGGTATTTTCAGGCTATTACAAACATGATAACAGAGATGTCTTTATTACCATTGAGGGTAAAAAATATTATAGAACAGGAGATCTTGGTTATTTTGATGATAATGGGAACCTTTTCCTTGAAGGTCGTTTGAAATTAAGCTTTAAGCGCGGTGGGGAGATGATTAGCTCGACAGCCATTGAGACGAATTTAGCAAAATGTGCAAAAGAAAAGCGGTGGATGGAAGATGGTGAAGGAATAAACCAGATATTTGCTGTTGTTCCTAAAGAAAAAGAGGGGTCAAGTACTCGTATTGTCCTATTTACCACTTTAAATGTTACGTTAGATCAAGTAAACTCAGCTTTAAAAGAAGAGGGTTTTGCAAGATTGTATAAGATTAATGAGATCATTAAACTTAAGGATATGCCACTACTAAAATCTGGGAAAGTCTCTTATCGAGAATTGTTTGAAAAATTAGGCGATGGGATCACAAAGTAGTAGGGGATGATGGATATTTTTGATACTAAACTTCGTAAAAAAGTGCGTTTTACCCCTGAAAAGGATAATACCGTTCGAATGTATACGTGCGGACCAACCATTTATAACTTTGCCCATATTGGCAATCTTAGAACCTTTGTCTTTGAAGATCTATTAAGACGGTCGATAAAGTTTTTAGGGATGAAGATTTTTCATGTGATGAATATTACCGACATCGATGATAAAACCATTAAAGGGGCAATTGACAATGAGATCTCCTTAGAAGAGTTTACAAAACCGTTTGAAATAGCATTTTTTGACGATCTAAACACCCTAAATGTGGAGCCTGCTGAAAAGTATCCAAAAGCGACAGAATTTGTAGATGGGATGATTTCTATGATCTCTCAGTTGATAGAAAAGGGATTTGCCTATTCTACAGATAGTGGCGATGTGTTTTTCCGTATAAAGGATTTTAAGCATTATGGAGAGCTTTCTCATTTAAATATGGATGAGCTTGAAGTTGGGAGATCATGCAGAGTAAATCATGATGAGTACGATAAAGAAAATGCGACAGATTTTGTTTTATGGAAAAGCTTTGAACCCGCGCGTGACAGAGATATTTACTGGGATAGCCCTTTTGGAAAAGGAAGGCCTGGATGGCATCTTGAATGCTCATGTATGAGCATGCATTATCTTGGGGAGAGTTTTGACTTACATACCGGCGGAGTGGATAACATTTTCCCTCATCATGAAAATGAGATTGCCCAGTCTGAAGCACTCACTGGAAAAATATTTTCTAGACATTGGATGCATTCAGAGCATTTACTCGTGGAAGGGAAAAAGATGTCTAAAAGTTTAGGTAATTTTTATACTCTTCGAGATTTATTAACTAAGGGATATAGCGGCAGAGAAGTAAGGGCACTTTTTTTATCAGGCCATTATAGAGCGCAGATGAATTTTACGTTGGAAGGTCTTGGAGCCATTCAGAAAAGTTTACACCGCTTGGATGTGTTTATCGAAAGAGTAACTGCATCAAAAGGTCTTGAAAAATTGGATGTGAGTGTTTTTGAAAACGGATTTAAAGAGGCTATATGTGATGATTTAAATACCCCGCAGACTTTTGCAGTCTTATTTGATATGATTCGTTATGTGAATGCAAAGATGGATGAAAAAGAAATAGATGGATCTTCGGTAGTAGGGTTGTTAAAATCGTGGGATACAATTTTTGCTTTTATTTTTTCTGCTCCTAAAGATGAAATTCCCGAGGAATTAAAGCATGCTGCAGAAAAAAGGTTTAAAGCAAGGCAAGAGAAAAATTATGAAAAAGCAGATGCTATGAGGGCATTGATTGAAAAAGCAGGCTTTTTTGTGGAAGATATGAAAGATAAATGTGTAGTGAGAAAAAAGGAGAGTTATGCAAACGATAAATAGTGATGTTGATTACCACGGTTTTGATGAATATAAAAACAGAGTGAAAAAGCTTGAAGAAATCAAAAGCTTAGGCATAAATCCCTACCCTCACAGGTATGAAAATACACATTCGATCACACAAATTGTTGAAAAATATACAGATAGCGATCCGGTAGGCTCTTTTGATGATGGAAAGGATAAAAAAACTGATCATGTAAAAGTTTCTGGCCGTCTTGTTCTACATAGATGTATGGGAAAAAATATTTTTGCAGCCATTCAAGAAGATGGACATCGAATTCAAGTGTTGTTTA
>CAMCSI010000136.1 GCA_945877885.1 Chlamydia trachomatis | reverse complement strand
TCTTTAATTTCTGTCTCTGTAGCAGGGGATACCTTTTCACCGCTTATTGGGCAATAGCAGGTGGCAAGATTGGCAAATAAAAGTCTTAAATGATCATAAAGGTTGGTAATTGTCCCCACGGTAGAGCGCGGATTATGAGATAGGGTTTTCTGCTCGATGGCAATTGTTGGGGCAAGTCCTGATATTTTTTCTGCCTCAGGAGATTGGAGTTTTCCAATGCCGCGACGAGCACTTTTAGATAAAGAATCAATATAACGCTTTTGCCCCTCTATAAAAATGGTATCAAAGTCTAAAGAGGATTTACCAGAGCCAGAAACTCCAGTAAAAGCAATCATCTCTCCAATAGGCAAGGTGACATCCACCCCTTTTAGATTATGAACTCTTACCCCTTTTAGGATGATTTCTCTCTTTTTTTTCATCAGAGCAAGTATCAAGTAATAGACCTTTTTAGTAAAGCAGTTGCGTTGTAAATAATTAATTGAATTCATTCTGGTTTTATGGTAAATATTATTATAATCACTCAGGAAAAACCTGATTTTTGAATGTGTTTGAGATTAACTCTATTGCATCTAAGATTTTAACTCATATCTGTGAAGATGGCGCTGCTGATTGGATTAAACTTATGGAAGTTTTTAAATGGAAAGCTTTGACAGATAGTATTATGCAAAAAGTAAAGCAGTTAAATTATTTACAAACGGAAAAACGTGAGTTATTGGATACCAAAGATCAATTAGAAAAAAATAGAGGCACTCGACAGATTAGTAATCAATTTTATCAGGAAGAAATAGAGCAATTAGAGCGGATGAAAAAATTTATAGTGGAAGAAAAGATAGATAAAAAGATAAAAGCTTATCAAAAAAGCATCGATAGAGAGATAAAAATGGAGAAGGGCATTGCCTTAGAGATAAAAGGGATTAATACGACATTAATGCTTATCAATTTTCGTTTTATCCCAAAGGTGAAGATGGATTTTCTTGAAGAGCTAAATGAGGCAATTGATTATTACCGAACAGATCTAGATTTATAACCTAAAAGAGCTCTTGCAAAGAATCGTTAAGGTGGTAAACTTAGGTTATGAGGAAAACAAAAATCATTTGTACAATTGGCCCGGCAGTTTCTTCTAAAGAGGGGATTAAGTCGCTCATTGATGCTGGGATGGATGTTTGTAGATTGAACTTCAGCCATGGAACTCATGAAGACCATGGAAAGATTATTCAGTATGTAAAAGAGCTAAGGGAAAATTTGCATAGACCTTTATCATTATTACTTGATACTAAAGGACCAGAAGTACGAACAAAAAATACTTTCGATTTATTCCTTGAAGAAGGGGAGATGTACCTTTTGCATGGGGAGCTGGATCAGGAAGGAATTTGCATCGCTCCGAAGGTTGTTTTAGGTGATTTGAAAAATGGGGATAGAATTTTATTTGATGATGGGATCATCCAAGGGGTGGTGGTAGATTTAGGACCAAAGGGCTTTAAGGTGAAGATTAAAACTTCAGGAACGCTTAAACCTAATAAGTCGGTCAATTTTCCTGGAGTAAAACTTTCCATACCATGTCTTACAGAAAAGGATAAAGAGGATATACTTTTTGGGGTAAAATCTAAAGTAGAGGCAATTGCCGCCTCATTTGCCACCTCTGCAGAACACATTTTAAGTATAAAAGAGCTTTTACGAAATGCCAAAGCCGCCCATATTTTAGTCTTTGCAAAAATCGAAAGTTTGGAAGGGATTAGGAATTTTACGGAAATATTGGAAGTGTCTGATGGGATAATGGTTGCTCGCGGGGATCTTGCCGTTGAGTGTTCTTTTGCACAAGTGCCGCCTATGCAAAAAATGATGATTCAGGCATGTAATCTTAAAGGAAAGCCTGTAATTGTTGCAACTCAAATGCTTGAGTCAATGGTGCAAAGTAAAACTCCCACCCGGGCTGAAGTGTCAGATGTGGCAAACAGCGTATTTGATGGCACCTCATGTACAATGCTCTCTTCAGAAACTGCAGTAGGTAAACATCCTGCTCATACCGTCTCTGTGATGTGCGAGATTATTGAAGAGGCTGAAAAGGCCGTCGATAGGGTAGAAATTATTAAAAATACCTCTCAAACTATTACCTCAAAAATTGCCTCCTCTGCAGTGGGTAGTGCTACTGATCTAAATGCAAGCGCTATCTTAGTATTTTCAAAATCAGGAAAAACAGCAAGGATGATCTCTTCATTAAGACCTTCTGCCAAAGTGATTGTGGTAACACCTGAGGAAAGCGCCTTTCATCAATCTGCATTTTTATACGGCGCATGCGCCATGATTGAGAAGAAGGGCTTTGATCATACAGACTTGAATAATGGTGTTATGTCAAGGCTCTTGCAAAGAGGATGGGTAGAATATGGGGATCTTATTGTCATTACCATGGGCGTTCCTTTTGGCGTAAGCTTTACCACCAATACCGTTCGTATCGAAAGTGTTGGAAACGCTATTTTACGAGGGGAAAAAATGGATGATAAGGAGATCAATCCTGTTTGCGGAGAGGTTATCTACTATTTTCCAAGGGGTGACCGCGAGCATTTCGACTTTAGCGATAAAATCATCGTTACAAGTGAATTTTTCGCTGAAATGGGAGATCTATTTAAGGAAGCAAAAGGGATCATTTTACAAAATGCCTCCTATGATAAGGCATCAGAAATTGCTTTAAAGGAATTTTCTCTCTCCTATAACGTTCCTTACATAACTCGGGTAGAAGGCGCTATGTCCATACTTAAAGAAGGGGATAAAATCCGCCTTGAGCCCTCCATCGGACAAATATTCAGCTCCAATGCCCCTACTTATAAAGAGATGCTTAAGACGTAATTATTAACTTTTAAAAATTTCCTCTAATTTAGGGATTAAACATAATGTCTTTTTGACAGTTTCAGTGTTTAAAATTTTTATACGTTCAGGGAATACTTCGATTATTTTTTCTAATACTGGGATATCTTTATACTCAAGTGCTTTTTGATATAAACTTTGGAAATGACCACAATTCATCACATTTCTTCCATTTTCAGAACTTAAAAATTCTAAGGCTATTTCTGAAGACCACTGCCCTGCAATTAAAGTATTTTGGACTTTACGTAGGATAGAATCGCTTATATAAAATTTATTCCTACAGTGATAGCATATCCGCTCGAACATATATTTATTCTTCAAAAGAATTATCAGAAAGGAGGTGTCTTTAGCTTCGGAATATTCAGTAAAATCCTCAGGATAAACTTTCTTAAACATATCTAATATATCTTGATCCATATGTAGATTTGCCTGGAGAAATAAATTATAACGAGAAAGTTTTTTTTCAGGACCATCCAAAGCTTGATTAGTTAGCAATTGAAATCCAATCTCTTGATTCCAGGATTTATTAATAAAAATACCCATCACTTCTTTGAACCCTTTTTTTGATAGTTCAAATTCTTTGGTTAATAGGTTTTCTTCTAGCAGCTTATTAAATGGGTAACCATTTTTTGTCAAAGTTAGAAATAAAGGGATATTTTTATGTGTGCTTAACTTTGCAATTTCACTTTCACCAAATTCAGTAGACAGCATTTCTAATATCTT
>CAMCSI010000135.1 GCA_945877885.1 Chlamydia trachomatis | reverse complement strand
TTTTTATATGCAAATAGAGCACATTATCGAAAGTTGATCATCGCCTTTACTGTGGTTCAGCTAAATAGACTTAAATGGAAGTATGGAAGGGTGCACTCTGAGCCAGAGCTTATCTACCTTAGAAAATATTTAGAAAAAAACACAAAGCTTAATGGCCATAAAACCCTTTATTTAATCCATCGCGAAACGGGCCCTATTCTTACAGAAGCGATGAGAAAAGATAGCTTTGTCCTCATCATTTAACACCTGCAAGCCAAGTAAGAGATTGGGTTAAAATCTAAATGAGGTCGGTTTCGTTAAAAAGTACTTTATAATGTTCGGCGCCATGGTGTTTTAACACTTCACACTCATATTTAAGCATTTTTTTTAAACTTGTATCGTCACAATGAATAAGTTCTTTTTCTAGCAAGAGTACTGTTGTACCCACATTTACGTATTGATGTTTTGTAAGTTTGTGTACAGTGTAGGTAAAATAATAGACCAGCTTAAAATAGAAAGGGGTTTTTACAGGAACATTATTCTTGATGATATAAAGGATATTTCCATAAAAGTAGGGAACCACATCAAGAGGGTTTACGATTCTGAAAAGCCCATATGGGGATGCTTCTTCTGCCAATGTTTTATAATCAACATTTCCAATTGCAGGGGGGGCAAAGGCGTAGGTCTTGATATTAAATTTTTTTGCAAATGTGTACTCTACCCCAATTCCAAGCAGCGATACTGCGGCACCGGCTTGACTATGACCTGTTAATAGCAGATCGCACCCTTGTGGAAGAGTATTTAAAAACTCGAAGATTTTTTTTGCTACGGCTTGATATTGCAATGTGATCCCTGTAGAGACTACCGGATCTAAAGAGGTATTTAACGGGATAGGAAAGGTGCTTTTACCAAAGACTGCAATATCTACAAATAGATCATAAATCTTTTTAGGCTCTGTTCCTCTCATGATGAGGATATAGCTGTTTTCGTTCACTTTATCTATAACGATAAAAAAAGATCCTAAGGATTGCATAATCGCCCATACACCTTCATAGCCATCATTTACCTGTAAGATTAAATCTAGGCATAGGGCTGCTTCTTCTTTTATAAATCCTTTTTCCATATGATTAATTATATAAAAAAAAGATGATTAATATTTAAGTAGCTGATGTTAAGACTCCATATCTTGTTGGATCATTTGAATTTGACGTCTTAGCGTTTCGTCATTTTCCATTTGCTTTTTCACTTTGTTCCAAGAATGAAGGAGGGTGGAGTGTGTTTTTCCTCCAAATGAGGAGGCAAGCTTCATCAAGCTATCATTGATCATCTCTTTGGCTAAATACATCGCCACTTGTCGAGGAAAGGCTATTTCTTTTGCGCGTGAATTTCCTTTTAGATCTTGCACCCGAACGTTGTACATAGAAGAGACGCTTTGAAGGATTTTTTCTACGCTTACTTTCTTTTTAGGAGCAAAGGAGAAAAGCTCACTTAAGGTTTTTTCCACAATTTCTTGAGTCACTTCTAAATTCATTAAACCGCAATATGCGCCAAGACGATTAATCGCCCCTTCAAGCTGTCTTACGTTATTAAAAATATGTTCGGCAATGAAGAAGGCAACTTTATTAGGGATGATGATCCCCTTTTTTTCTGCTTTATATTGTAAAATGGCTACCCTTGTTTCTAAATCAGGAATCCCAATATTTGCCACAAGTCCCCACTCCATTCGAGCGATCAATCGTTCAGAAAGTTTTAATTGACTCGGCGGTTTATCACTTGTGATCACAATTTGCTTATGATCGTTAATGAGCGCTTCAAATGTATTACAAAATTCCTCTTCAAAATTAAGCCTACTTTGTAAAAACTGAATATCATCGACAAGTAAGATATCTAGATTGCGGTAGAACCGTTTCATTTTATCCACCGTCTTATTTCTTAGATTGTCCACAAGATCATTGATAAAAGCCTCTGTGGTAATACACTGCACGCGTAGCTTTTTATGAGTTTTATTTATTTCATGGGCAATACTATGAAGAAGGTGAGTTTTACCAAGGCCTACACCACCATGGATGAATAATGGATTGTAAGATTGACCAGGACGTGAGGCAACACCAAGAGCTGCTGACTTTACAAATTGATTAGAGGGCCCTTCAATAAAATCTGAAAAGGTATACCCTTTATTAAGACGTACGCCAAGTCTTTGTTCATCCCCAGGGGTAAGTATGGTTTGAGGAAGTGGAGTTCTATCTAAAACTTTTTTCTTAGGAGGTTCTGCTATGACAAAATGAATGATAGGATTTTTATTTGCATCACAGGGAAGGAATGAAGCAAGCTCTTTTTTATAATTTTGCAATAGGTAATCGCTTACAAACACATTGGGAACTTGAAGAGTGATTCCACGTTCATCCCCTTTAATCGCAGATATGGGGGCAAGCCAGTTTTGAAACTCTGCGGCTGTACATTTTTCCTTCATGAAAGAAATAAACTCATCCCACATATGTTTTGTTTCTTCAATTAACATAAAGAATATAAAGCTCCTATTTCCACAATAATTTGACTTATGAACAATGTTCCCACAAGCTGTATAATTAGCTAATGTTATGAATAAACTCTAACACCTATGATAGATTCCCTACAAGTTTTTTCCAATAAAAAAAGCGGTTGAATTGGTAAGGTCTTTATTTGTAGGCAAGAAGAAGTGCTTCGGCACTATTTTGAATGAGGGGTTGTTTTGCTTTTGTTAATTGATTTGCAAGTGTGATACCCCTTGCATTGTAACCGAGAAGAAATAAGGCTTTTGCACGATTTAATAATGTCTCTTCGTGTTTTGGATCAAGCATGAGCGCTTTATCGATCAAATTTAAAGCCTTTAAATTATCTCCCATTTCAAGATAAATAGCCCCTAAGGTTTGTATGTCGTAAGCACTTTCAGGCGATAAAATAACGAGTGCTTCAAAAAACTTTAAAGCAGTATCAAAATGACCTTGTTTGATGTAGGTATAGCCTATAAAACGAAGATCTTGCAAATCTTCCTCACCCCATCCTAATAGATCAATCCAATTAATATCACTCATAGTTAAACCTTTTGAAACCCTGTCCTATTTCCAATCACCGATTGGATCCCTTCTTGAATCTCTTTGGCTTTAGAAAAGGCTGATTTTAAGGCTTTTGCTTCATTTTGTACACTGCTAATTTTTGCTTGATAAGCCTCATTAGGAGCACTTGCGGCAAGTTTTTTTATCGTACTTTCTTCAATATCATTCACCCGGTCTAACAAGGTGTCGGCGGAGCTAAAGGCGGGGGCTAATTGGTGCGTAAACAAACGACCTGTTTGATTACTAAAACCTTTAGGCTCTTTAATAAGGCTAAAATTCCTATTTTGTTGATCTAGGTTAAACAGCTGATCAATTTTTGAACCAGCGGAAGGATTTACTCGGTCTAAGCCAACCCTTTCACTAATATTTTTGGAATCATTAGATAAATCCCAATTCTCTGCATGTCTTTTTTCATACTCTACAGAGGTGCTTAACGAAATGTTATAAGTTGTTGTAGGGGAGCCCTGTATATTTTGATCTGCCATAAACCAAGGCATAACAAAAAAGATTATAT
>CAMCSI010000134.1 GCA_945877885.1 Chlamydia trachomatis | reverse complement strand
TCAATGATCTTAACCAAATTGTTTCAAGTAGCAAGGAAGACTTTAATTATGATGCCAACGGTAATTTAACCCAAAGAAATAACACAAGCTATACCTTTGATGCCTTTGGTCGCTTAAAAACCATTGTCACCCCTGAAAAAACGGTTCGTTATACCTACGATCCATTTTCCAGAATCTTTTCAAAGCAAACAAACGATGAGGGGGAACTGATCACCCTCTATGATAAAGATTTTGAAATTGGAAGAATGGATAGCTCTGGAAAGATTTTTGAATTAAAAGTGCTCGGTCTTGGGGTAAAAGCAGATGCAGGAGCATCCGTTGCGCTTTATCTTCAAGGAAAATGGTATGTGCCGCTTCATGATCTGCAAGGAAATATCACAGCAATCTTAGATGAAAGGGGAGTTTTGCAAGAGAAATACCCTTCTAACGCTTTTGGAGAGGAAGAGCCGGGCGAGTTTATCAATCCTTGGAGATTTTCCTCTAAACGGATGGATGAAGGGCTGCTAATTTTTCGCTACCGTTTTTACGACCCTACGCTTAAACGATGGATTACCCCTGACCCACTGGGGTTTGTCGATGGTAGAAATCTCTATCGTTACGTCTTAAATAGCCCACTTAATCGTCTAGATCAGTTTGGGCTAGAGGTGGAATGGACTTTTTCCACCTCCTATCAAGGGATGGGATATGATAAATGTAACTCTGATAATAGCTCCTTTAATCTTCATAGTAATTTTCCAACGAATATAAGTGGTTACAATGCCCCAGTGGTATTTGCTGGACCTGCTACTTTTTCAGGAGTCTTAGTGGATATGATGCTGATCTGCTGTAGACCAAATTATATCCAGTTAACAGCAAGTGAAATAGAAAACCGTGAATTTAACCTTTTCCCAAAACTTTCTAGTATCATGAACGGAAGAGATGATAAAATTGACTATATGATTTATATGCCTGGTATTAACACATCAAAAGAGGAATTTTATTCTACGATGCGGTCGCTAGCAGGTATTGCTCCCCAAGGGTTTCCTATACTGGGTATTTACAACCCTACCAAAGGGGTATTAAGCGATGCATCGAGGGTCTCTAAAGAAAGAAAAGATTGTAAAACCTCGAATGTGTCTACGTTTACTACCGTCTTTACAGAGTTGCTCGACTTCATAGAAAAGGAAAACATAGGATCCAAAGGGCTCCTTATGCCCTACAGCGGATCAGGAGCCACCTTTTGCTCAGCCTACAATAATATGAGCAAAACAGATCAAGAAAGAATGAGAGAGCATTTTATCTTAAAAACAATAGCTTCGGCAAAACCCATGTCCAAAGAATTTGGACCTGAAACAGATAACGTCTATTCTAAGGGAGATTACACTACGGGGTGGTTTTCAAATGAAACAAATGGGAATGCGGTAAGAATGATCGATGTAAAAATTAAAAAAAATGAATTATACTATATTTTTAAAGAACATGCTATTTTAGGTCCAACGTATTTAAATGATATTAAAAAAATGTTTGATAATTATAATGAAGGGGGGCGGTTAAATGTGGGTGAAAATAGGTAGGCTGCTTTTATTTAGCTGCTTTATTTTTGGGGAGGAAAAAGTGATCGATAGTCCAAAAATCATTACCCCAGAGTGGGAAGAACAGGTGTTTGGAGTAAAACAAGGGGTACAGAATTTAACAGGCTCTTTGCATGAAATGATCGATGGGTTAATTTCCGAGCATTTTGGAACGGATTTTTTTGCAAGGGTAGAAGAGGTTGTTCAAAAGCAACCTACTGGAGAGGGGGTGTATACTGAGTATTGGCCTAATGGAATAAAGCGAGCACAAATACCTTTTAAAAATGGTAAGGCGCATGGTCATGTTCATGGCTTCCATGATAATGGAAGAGATGCATTTAAGGGATTTTTTAATGAGGGTATAAAACAAGGGATACATATTACATTTTTTTGGACAAAAGTTGGTGAAAGACGAAAAAAAGCGTATGTATTTTGGTTTAATGAGATGGGAAAATTTGATAGAGACCAATATACTTATCATAAAGCAGGGGGCTTATTCCTTGCTACTCTATATAAAAATGGGAAGCTTAATGGTGCATTAGAATCTTGGACTGTCGAGCGTAAGCAACTTCTTCATGCAGACTATAAAGAGGGGGTCTTACAGAAAAATCCTCCACCCCCCCCAGCTAAAAGAGTTAAACTTGAGCAGTCTATTGCTTTAAAATCAGTAAATGAAATTTATACAAATTGTGCAAAATGGGCCCATGCAAAATATAAATTACAACCCTACAATGTAGGGGCATCAATGGTAGATGATGTAGAAGAAGTTACCGTTGAATTTACTTTTATAGGAAAAGTAACTATCGATCAGGCTCGAGAAATGTTTATCGAGTGTAATGAAAAACTCACTCAAATGGTCAATGAACATGAAAAAATCCGCCCCTATCTACGCGACTTTCCATTTTCTAAAAAGCGGATTAAAATTATAATTCAATTTTGTGACAAAAATGGAGTAATCAATACAGATGGAAGTACAGCACTCGTTTTTATTGGAAAAGACGATAATGTTTTATATAGATCAGACGCTCCGTATAGTCAACATTTTTCAGACTTATTTAGAGAACCCTATGAGGAAGCGTTAAAGATTGTGAGATCGAAAAAATAGGTATTCTATGTTGATCCAAATAACCATTTTGCTTTTATTTAGCTGCTTTATATTTGGAGAGGAAAAAGTGATCGATAGTCCAAAAATCATTACCCCAGAGTGGGAAGAGCGAGCGTTTGGAGTGAAGCAAGGAATACAAAATGTAGCAGGCTCTTTGCATGAAATGATCGATGGGTTAATTTCCGAGCATTTTGGAGCAGATTTTTTTGCAAGGGTAGAAGAGGCTGTTCAAAAGCAACCTACAGGAGAAGGGGTTTATACTGAGTATTGGCCTAATGGAATAAAGCGAGCAAACATCCCTTTTAAAAATGGTAAGGCGCATGGCCATGTTCATGGCTTCCATGATAATGGAAAAGATGCATTTAAAGGTTTTTTTCATGAGGGCTTAAAGCAAGGGATACATATTACATTTTTCTGGACAAAAGTTGGTGAAAGACGAAAAAAAGCGTATGTGTTTTGGTTTAATGAGAAAGGAGAGTTTGATAGAGACCAATATACTTATCATACAACTGGTGGATTATTTCTTGCTACTGTATATAAAAATGGGAAGCTTAATGGTGCATTAGAATCTTGGACTGTCAAGCGTGAACAACTTCTTCATGCAGACTATAAAGAGGGTGTCTTACAAAAAGATCCACCACCTTCTCCAGCTAAAAGGGTTAGACTTGGAGAGTCTGTTCTTGTAAAATCTCTAAATGAAATTTATAAAAATTGTGCAAAATGGGCTCATGCAAAATATAAATTACAACCCTACAATGTAGGGTCATCGATGGTAGATGATGTCGAAAGAGTTAAGATCGGATTTACTTTTGTAGGAAAGGTAACTATCGATCAGGCTCGAGAGATGTTTATTGAATGTAATGAAAAATTCGTTCAAATGGTCAATGAACATGAAAAAATACGTCCGTATTTGCGTGACTATCCATTTTCGAGAGCAAGAGCAAAAGTTAATATCTATTTCTCCGATAA
>CAMCSI010000133.1 GCA_945877885.1 Chlamydia trachomatis | reverse complement strand
TTAGTTCAGATGCTATCTCTCTATTAGTCTTGCCTTGATTGACCAAGGCGTGAATAGTTTCTCTTTCTTCTATTGTTAATCTTGTGTACTTCATGCTCATATTATTCCATAATTTTATTTATGGTGCATTAGATTATTGAACCCAGGATTTATATTTTACATAAAGCGGTATTTCTTATTATTCAGCCGAATATCTTCCTTTTTTTTATCCTTCTTAAAATATGTATGGTTTTATTTGAAGAATTTTGCTTTTAAGGTGGCAAGGTTTGAAGTAAGCGTTTTATCTAAAGACTCGATTTGTTTTCCGATCGGATCAAAGCCCACAGCTTTATTTATAGAGCCGTAGATTTTGATTTTTGGCTCAGTGCCCGATGGTCGAAAGATATACCTAGAGCCATCTTCAAGATGCAGGGTGAGCACTTTAGAGGTAGGTAGAGAAAGGATCGATGTTTTATCTGTGAGAAAGTTATGTGATTGTTTTGTTTCGTAATTATCCATTTGGACCACTTTTTTGTTCAAGAGGGTGGTAGGTGGATTTTTCATTAGCGGAGCAATTGCCGCATCAAGCAAGCTTTTATCTTTAAATTCGATCGATAACTCACCTTCTCTGTATAGGCCGTAGGTTTTATAAATGAGGTAGAGGTAATCTAAAAGGGTTTTTCCCTGACCTTTTAAGTGAAGGGCAATTTCTGCTATTTGACAAGAGGCAAGGACTGCATCTTTATCGCGAACTGATGTTGAGGATAAAAAACCCAAAGACTCTTCAAAACCGAAAAGAAATTTTGGGCCACCTGATTCCCATTTTTGAATTTTTTCAGAAATATATTTAAATCCAGTAAGCACCTGGAAGCATTTGCCCTTTAAAGCCTCTGTGATCACTTTACATAAAGGGGTCGAGACGATCGTGGTAATAGCCCCCCAAGAGTCAGGAAGCTCTTTATTGGTGGCAAGAAAGTGTAAGAAAATAGCACCTAGTTCATTTCCTGTAAATGTATGGATTGAGCCATGAGCTCTTTCACTAACAGAGAGTCTATCACTATCTGGATCAGAGATAAGAAGAAGATCTCCCTTTTCAGCCTCCAATGTTTTAATACCTTCGGCTCTTGCTGATGCTGTTTCTGGATTAGGCGTTTTTGTGGTTGGAAAATTTCCATCGGGTTTTTCCTGACTTTTTACAAGGTGGATATTTTCAAAACCCCACATCTTTAAAGCATCTGGAATCATGGTGATACCGGCGCCATGAAGAGGGGAGTAACAAATTTTTAGATTTTTACCACGAAGTTCATTATCGTGTTTGAATAAACTTTCATCGTATAAAGCTTCAAAATAAGCTTTTTCAACCGATTCATCAATAATCGTAATTAAAGGAGAGTGTTCATCAGCAAATGGAATGGACGAAATATCCGTAATAGAATGAATTTCATTGATAATGGCAACATCATGGGGGGCAACCACTTGACCACCATCACTCCAATACACTTTGTAACCATTATATTCTTTTGGGTTGTGCGATGCGGTAATATTTACTCCGCCGGTTGCGCCAAGATGACGGATAGCAAAAGAGCAAAACGGGGTAGGCCTTAGATCTTTGGTAATGTGTACAGGAATGTGATTTCCTGCAAAAACACGTGCGGCTATTATGGCAAACTCTCGGGAATGATTTCTGCAGTCATGACAAATGACCACACCTTTTTTCCACAACTGCTTAGGACTTTTAAGTATATGAAGAGCCAAACCATGAGTGGCAAGAGCAATAGTGGTTTTGTTAATTTGCCCTGGTAAAGGCCCCATGATTTCTCGCATTCCACCAGTACCAAAAGCAATGGTGTCTTTAAAAGAGTCGTTTAGATCTTTAGAATCAGAATTAAGGGACATTTTCACCTCTTTCTTTAGTAAGTTTTCCCTGAGCTTGCCTGAGAAATGCCAATCTTACAAGAAAAAAAATCTAACTACTTTTGATCCATTCTTTCAAGAATTTCAGCAGCTAAAATAGGCTCTCCATCAGGATGATTAATTCCTTCACAATAAAGCTGTTCAGAGTCCCAAGCGTCTTTAGATTTAATAACTTCGCTCCAAAATGGATAAGTTCTACATTGCTTAGGCCTTGCATTATAAAGAGAGCATTTATTCCCCTTAAGAAATACACAATCATAAGTTTTAGCATCTTCTAAAAGGCTATATCGATTCCCCACTTGTCTACAATATTTTGCAAGAAACTCTTCTTTAGAGAGATCAAAATGTTTTGATAGCCGCTCTATGTCATGAGGGGTAAGCCATACAAAACCGGGCGATCCTGTACAACAAGCCCCACAGCCTGTGCATTTAAAAGTAAGGGCTTTTCCCTCTATCCAAAGTGGAAGTTTGCTATTCATAATATTTTACCACCCTATGAGAAAACTGATCTTTTGTAAGATCGATCAAATGATAGTGAAATTTTTCAGTCACAGTTGATTCAGAGCTATTAAATACATGAAACCGATCAGTTTCCTGATGGTAGCTTGTATTATGCGTATGACCATGTAAGTAAAGAACTTGCTTTTTCGAGTCTCTTAATAGATGATGAAGATGCTTATCCCGAATAAGATGGTGCGTTTTGCTTTTATCTTCTAATGGGAAATGATTAGCTACAATGACGTTTGAGGATTTGTCCAAAAGATGATGCAGCGTCTTTTCATGATCGAGTGTAAAATGACCATTGGCACGCCCGATCTTATTATGCATGGTGGTATCGAGTAAAATGATATTCCAAGAATCGGTAAGAGTTTCAAAATGAAGGTGGCCATGAGAAAAAATGGGTAGATTGTCCAAACAGTGATAAAATGTTCGATGTCTTACAGATTTTTTAGTGTACATATCATGATTACCAGGCAGTCCAAAAACCTTAATGCCAGAATCTAACACTTTTTGAATAAACTCTTTAGCTAAAGCAAATTCTTTACCATTTGCTGTCGATGTAAAATCCCCAGTAATCACTAAAACATCTATTTTTTCTTTTAAAAGTGAGGAAATAAAAGCATCAAGATTTTCTGTAATAAAAAAATTTCTACGACTGTAATAGACATTAAGATTCCCTAACCACTCATTAGTAAATAGATGTGACACCTTGAAAGAGGGGACAAAGAAGTGAATATCGGATATATGAGCTATTTTCATAGGCTAAAGTATATCCGATAGGGAATAAAAAGAGTATAAAAGAGTGTTAAGCAGCTTTTTTCCAAGAGTTGTGAAAGTATTTTTTAGCAAGATCTGCACTTTTTACAAGGTCCCCTTTGTGAAAGATTTTGTTCATTTTGTCCTGATTGTGGTGACCAGTAATTGTTTGAGGCTTTTCTGGATCCACAGATCCTGGTGATGTTCTTTTGTGATGGTGGGGTTTAATCTTTAAATGGATATGTTCCACTTCATTCTTAAACAGTGTTAACATCTCTTTTGCATTATTTTTATTGAAAGGTTTAAGGGAAAAGACCGATTTTATTGTTTTTAAAGAGGGCGAATTCATCTCATTTGAATTAAGATGCGTAAACTTACGTAACGCCTTTAACTGTAACTTTTTATTACGATGCGGTTTGTTTCCCATGATAGACCTTCCTTTTTATAAGCTTAACTATAAACAGCTCATGAAAGGT
>CAMCSI010000132.1 GCA_945877885.1 Chlamydia trachomatis | reverse complement strand
TACCGCTTGGGCAAAAAAATCTAAGTCTTGTTGGATTTTTGCATATACATCGTCGCGATTACATTTTTCTCCAAACCCAGAGATAAATGCATTCCACTGAAAGAATCGATCTTTTGTATTGGACATATATTTGATGAGATAAGGTTTTTTTAAGATATAGAACAAAAACTCAAGGGGTGGGACAGAATCTATCTCTTTTCCCATAGAGCGTAACTGATGAGCATTAAACATCAAACTACCGGTGCTTTTTTCCGATAACGAGTATAGAATTGTTTCTATACAACCTGCTTGACGATTTGTGATGTGCATTTGAAAGTCTTCTGAAAAGCCTGAGCTAAATAACATCACTGCCGCAGTTACTAAACCTCTCATTTTCCCTCCAATTCCTTAAGATCGGCATCTACCATAATTTTTACTAGTTCATCAATCGATGTAGTGGACTGCCACCCAAGCTTTTCTTTTGCTTTTGTAGGGTCTGAGATGAGCAAATCTACCTCTGCAGGTCTAAAGTACTTTTCAGAGACTCTTACATAGATTTTTTGTGTATCTTTATCAACACCCACTTCCTCTAAACCGACCCCCTGCCATTGTATAGTAATACCAATTTGAAAAAAAGCTTTTTCCACAAACTCTCTTACACTATACATTTTCCCTGTTCCTATCACATAATCATCCGCTTCTTCTTGTTGAAGCATCAGCCACATTGCATAGACATAATCCTTTGCATAGCCAAAATCTCTCATAGAATTCATATTTCCTAAATATAAACAATCTTGCAACCCTTTGCTAATGCGAGCAACCGCTCGTGTAATTTTTCGTGTTACAAATGTTTCCCCACGTCTTGGCGACTCATGATTGAACAAAATCCCATTAGAGGCATGCATTCCATAAGATTCACGATAGTTTTTCGTGATGAAAAACCCATAAACTTTTGCAACCCCATAAGGAGATCGAGGGTAAAATGGGGTCAATTCAGTTTGCGGAGTTTCTAAAACTTTTCCAAACATCTCACTTGTAGAGGCTTGATAAACTCTTGTTTTATGAACAAGACCTAATAACCGAATTGCCTCGAGCACATTTAGCACCCCTGTACCATTTACCTCTGAGGTATAGCAAGGCTTGTCAAAAGAAACTTGCACATGACTTTGCGCTGCAAGGTTATAAACTTCATCAGGTTGCACCTTTTGTATAATAGAGCAAACATTCAGCGCATCTGATATGTCCCCATAGTGAAGTATAAAACGTCTTTGGTTAACGCTTGGATCCTCATATAGATGATCTATACGCGATGTATTTATGAGAGAACTTCTCCGCTTTACCCCATGAACGGTATAGCCTTTTTCTAATAAAAGCTCCGCTAAATAGGCTCCATCTTGTCCTGTAACACCAAAAATCAATGCTGTCTTTGCTTCAAGAGCATAAAACATACATAAAGTTATTAAAAAAAATTTATTTCTCATATTCACCTAATTTATTAAAAATAATACCTTTATCACATAAGCAAAAATTAATTTCAATCATTATATTAAAAAATTTTCAGAGATAAAAATCTCCTAGTCTTTAAAATCCTCTCTCTCTACACTAGAGAAATGAACTGTTACAAGGCTGCCAAGAGTATCGTAGAAACACTTTCCTCAAAAGGGTTTATAGCTTATTTTGCTGGAGGTTGGGTAAGAGACCATCTTCTTGGTAGAAAAGCCGATGATATTGATATTGCTACAAATGCAACTGTGGATCAAATCATGGATTTATTTCCAAAAACTATTCCTGTAGGGATTAATTTTTCTATTCTTATCGTTGTTCAAGATGGTGTACATGCTGAAGTTGCAACTTTTCGTAAAGAATCTGACTATGAAGATGGAAGACGGCCTGGAACTATTGTTCATTGCGGTCCTGAAGAAGATGCAAAACGTAGAGATTTTACGATCAATGGGATGTTTTATGATCCTTTGACAGAAAAAATTTATGACTTTGTGGGCGGTAAAATCGATTTGGGCAAAAAGATTATTCGAGCAATCGGAGACCCTAACCATCGATTTTTTGAAGATCGTCTTCGCATGATCAGAGCTTGTCGCTACAGCGCTCGTTTTGGATTTCCTATTGAAGAGCAGACCCAAAAAGCAATCATTAAACATGCCTCTGAGCTTTTCCCAGCAGTTGCTATTGAACGGGTGTATGATGAATTTAAAAAGATGATTAGAGAGCACCATCTATTTGACGGCCTTCTCCTAATGTATAAATTTGGTCTTCTTAAGGTTATCTTCAAAGACTTTTTACTTCTGTCTTATGAAAAGGTGGAAAAAAACCTTAAAAGCCTTCCTCAGTTTCCAGATGAGACCTATCCGACCATCTTCCTTTACGAACTATTTGACAATCTTTCTCTAGAAAAAAAGCTTAAGCTTTGTAAATACCTTAAAGTTTCTAATAAAGAGCTTCAGTTTACCGAAGAGCTAGAAAAATGGAAATCTTCATTATCGGCATCAAATTATGATCTAGTACATCTTTATGCAAACAGTGAATCAAAGCTTTGCCAAACTATTGCCGCTATTTATTTACAAGATAAGAGCTTTCTAGCCTTCCATAAAAAAAAGCAAGCCGAACTAAACGCCCACATTGATCGTCTTATTGCCAAAACCCCACTCATCACCTCTAAAGATCTCATGGATCTTGGCATGAAACCAGGCATTGAACTTGGAAAAGCTTTAAAAAGTGCCGAAGAGCTTTGCATCAACTATAACCTCTCTTCAAAACAGGAAGTGCTAACCCTGCTACAATCTAAAGACAAGTAAGTTTCTGATCCCAAAAAATTGATTAGTGAATTCAATGGCTATATTTGTTATCTTTATAATGGAAATGTAATTGGGAGAATTTTATGGAGCTCGTCCATGATTGATATGTTAACGATTTTTTTTCTTAAATACCTAATGCTCTCACCTTTAATTGGATGTTCTACAATATATGGTGTTATTGGTTTTTCTAAAACATTCAACTTCTCTTTAGAAAAAATGTCTAAAAGGAAAGTGGGCTTGTTGTTTACCCTATTATATATTTCCATTTATGTTTGTTATAAAAATCCATTCTCATTTTCTCCAGCTGGCGAAGCCTTTAAAGAAATTCTATCTAGTATCGCTTTTGGATCACTATGGGCATGGCTATTCCTAGAATTAATTGAAGCTATCGGATTTACATTCAAAAATGTAAATAAATTTTATTTATCTTGCTTATTTGCTATTATTGCATTTGGCATTTTTACTCTTATGAAATAACCCCTTGTGTATAAACACGAACTAACCCTGCTGCAATCTAAAGACGAGTAAGGTAATGTCATCATACTGCTCTTTTTCCTGAACAAAAGACTGCACACCTTCCATGATATGTTCGACAAGCTCCTTGCTTGAAGATCCATTAAAGCTTTTAATCGACTCCTTTAATCTTCCCTCTGTGTAAAGCTCATCTTTTGCATTTTGTGCCTCAGTCACTCCGTCGGTGTAAAACACTAAATAATCACCCGCTTCTATCTTAATGGTTTCTAGTTCCACACTATCCAACTCTTTAATGCCCAAGGCAATACCTTTTGTTGTAAACATCTCAAAGGTACTATTTTGTCTTTTTACCATCACTGGAAGATGGCC
>CAMCSI010000131.1 GCA_945877885.1 Chlamydia trachomatis | reverse complement strand
TACTAAGACCCCTTTTCTTCTTGATGAGTGCTTTGAAATTGTTTCAAAGGGCACTGTCAATATGGTAGCTGATCAACTCAATTTAGCAATTGGTCTTACCACAGACTCATTAATCAACGCATTTGGGCTGTGCTCTCTCCCTGAAGGGTTCATGATCCCTTTTAAAATCACCGGATCTATCCACAATCCTACAATTGATACAAAGCCAGCGCTTGCAAGCATCGCTGCATTGCTTCTTCTCAAAAAAATAGACCCATCCTCAAGAACCTACCCTAAAAACAATAGCTTTTAACAGGTTTTTATTGAACATTCAATGAAATGATGCTATCATCATCTTTTATATTTTAATAAGGTGGATGATTTATGTTGACTAAAGAATTAGAAGTGTTACTTGGAAATAAGCTTGAGAAATTGCTAGCCTTAAAACAGTGTAAGGTCTCAAAAGATCAGCTTACCCTGCCAGGACCTGACTTTGTAGATCGAGTTTTTAAGGACTCTGATCGAAGTATTCCTGTTTTACAAAATCTTCAGACAATTTTTAGCACTGGCCGTTTAGCAAATACTGGCTATCTTTCTATCCTTCCTGTAGATCAGGGTATTGAACATTCAGCAGGTGCTTCCTTTGCACCAAATCCGATATACTTTGATCCTGCAAAGATTATAGAACTTGCCATTGAGGGCGGCTGTAACGCTGTTGCAACAACTTTTGGAAATCTTGCCATTGTTGCCAGAAAATATGCCCATAAAATCCCTTTTCTATGCAAAATTAACCATAATGAACTCTTAAGCTACCCAACTACCTACGATCAAATTCTTTTTGGCAAAATTGAAGAGGCTGCAAACCTTGGAGCCCGTGCAGTGGGGGCAACCATTTATTTCGGCTCCCCTGAAAGTCACAGACAGATTGTGGAAGTTGCAGCGGCGTTTGAAAAAGCGCACAGTTTAGGAATGGCCACAGTTCTTTGGTGCTACTTAAGAAATCCAGCTTTCAAAGTTGGGAGTAAAGATTACCACACCGCAGCAGATTTAACCGGTCAAGCCAATCACCTTGGCTGCACAATTAAAGCAGATATCATCAAGCAAAAGCTTCCTACCTGCAATGGTGGGTTCAAAGATATCAAATTTTCTCAAACAAGTGAGGCTGTCTATTCTGAGCTTTGCTCAGATCACCCTGTAGATCTTACTAGATACCAGGTGTTAAATTGCCTATCTGGAAGAATCCCCCTTATTAACTCAGGAGGCCCATCTGGCCATAATGACCTAATGGATGCTGCCGAAACAGCCATCATCAATAAGCTTGCTGGTGGTTCTGGACTCATCTCTGGAAGAAAGGCCTTTCAAAAGCCTATGAACCAGGGTGTAAAACTGCTTCATATGATTCAAGATGTATATCTCAATAAAGATATCAAACCTTTGTCATAAATTGTATTTTATCCATTTTATAGTAAATTAAAAGAAATTCCGCTTCAATCTTTATACACCTAAAGCTCTTAATGTTAGCTGCTTACATTTTTTGTAAAGTATTTTATTTAAATCATTAGTTAATTATGTTATAATTATATCTTTAATAACAAAAGAGGATATAATATGAGCGTTCATTTTTTAACATCGAGTGAGTTACAACCACTACTTAACGGATTTTTAGCAAAAGAATATGAGCAGCAGTGTCCTGGGGAAATGTTACCTTGTGCAAGAAAAACGTTTAAAGCATTTCAACAGAGTTTAATGGATAGTAAACGTGCAAGGGAGGGTTCTGAATCAGATTCTGATGACTCTCAAACAAAATCTCCTGATCTAAAGGAAGCAAGAGAGACCACTCCATCTCCGCAAGCAATTAAGCTTACCAAAGAATGTTTAGACCCTAAAGCAAACGAGATAACTGAAGAGGTCATTGATAATATCAAAACAGACCCGAGAAATCAAAGTATTATAAACCGATACGAAACTTTCAAAGCGGGGTATGTCAAAAATCCTTCAAAAGAGACTAAAGATCAATTAGACAAAGTAACTAAATTAATGCAAAACCATGGATCGAACCTTTTAAAAGATGCCTATATAAGATTTTGTAGCGGTCAAGGTGATAACCTCTCTTTAGAAATGGCAAAATCTCTTGCAGATAAAATCGTGGTAAATCTTCCAAAGATCATTAATCAACTTACAAGGAATTAAACGATGCCTAAAATCCATTTTTCCAATACCTCTGAAAGTCAGTATTATATAGGTGAGCCCTTTGAGAAATCTTCTGGGACAGGCTCTTCAATTAAGGTCCCATCAAGGGATAAAGCCACAAGAAACATAGGTCGCATGGGTGAATGCCTGCATTTAAAAAAAACTCATATTGCTCAAACATGCAATACTGGGGCTCTAAAAATGCTTGATTTGTGTAAAAGTGATCTGGGGTGTAAAGCTTTAAAGAGTGCTTATTTATCTGTTTCATCAGTTGGAGACTTAAAACAGGCAAAAGTAAAAATTGGGTTAAAAATTCAAGGGATTGAAAAGGAATTAATTAATAAAATCTGTGAAATTTACACTAACTATATTAATATAGAAAAATCAAGTGATAGAAAATTAGAGCTTTATTATGGAGATATTAGAAGCATTGTTAATGAAATAGAAAGCTGCCGCCCCTCCTTCGAAAACTGGTTTACCAAAAGGGATCTTTCTTTAGATTTGAGTGATGATGAGAGCTCCTCAGATGAATCTTCGCAAGCAGAAGCCACCCCAACAGTAGCAGTTGATAATCAACTTAAGCTTGAAGGCTATACTAAAAAAATTTTAAACAACATTTTTTTTATTTTAAATGCCAGTGAACAAGCTGCGAGTCTAAAAGAACAAATTTATGAAAGCTATAAGGAATGTACTCATCTTAAAGAAAATAACCCTGAATCTATTGAACATAAGGATGCTTTACAGAGAAAAAATAGCGTGGAAGATAGGGTACTAAACTTTGCTAATAGCCTTATAGAAGATGTAGAGGCTGCTTTGCCTAAGAATAAGGGTAGTATTGTAAAAGATAATTACGATGAAATTAGCAAAGAATTGGTAAATTGGTTCTTTCAAAACTAAAAGGAGAAAAAATATGGCACTTGCATTATCACCTACAACACATAATCAAATGTTTCGTAAAGAACCCAATGCATATCTAGCAAAGCCTGGAGCTATCTTTGCAGGGGGTAATTTTATTCAACCTGAAAGTGAGGATGAAAAAGTAGTCGTTGATATCACATACGATCAAAAGAATTTCAAAGAGGTTCCTTCTTGCTTAAGGAATTTATTATCTTGTTATTTCCAGGGTAAAAGCCTACTTAGTTACCATTTATATAAAAAAAGAGGTGTCGCACCTGTGCAACATAACTCAGAATTTCATCAAAATATGATGAAAGTGACTTCTCTAGCTGAGGAAAATACACTCTATAGACCTTATCTATTAACAGATACCAGATCAAAACAAAGAAGCTTAGTGTTGACAGCAACAAATAGCCATTACATTACAATGACCTTCGATAAAGAAAAAGCGATTGTACACCTTCACAAAGAACCAATTAATGATAACCCATATAAGAAGATGCGCGCAGTTACTGAAGGCAACATAAAACGGTTTAAGCTGCAAAACATTCAGGGTGAAATAAAAAAACTTCTAAAT
>CAMCSI010000130.1 GCA_945877885.1 Chlamydia trachomatis | reverse complement strand
ATCAATAATGTTGGTTTGACTAAAAACATTATACCTGCGATCAAACCCACAGCTGTATTTGCTTTGGACAACCTAAGCGTGGATGAATTATTCCCTGTCTCATTTAATGTAGCTCCAGATATTGCAGATACTAACAAATCCCATAATTTCTTTGTTAATAGATTTATGCACAATATGATAAGATCATCAGAATCTACTTCACCTAAACTTTGTTTGATAGATATAACCAAGCAAATAGGAGAAAGTGCTATTACCGATAAAAGTAAGTTGCCAGATATTCAATCTTTTGAAGATAAGATACAAAGCTCTAAAAAGGGAATAAAAGATATCCTAAAAACCTCAGCAAAAGTAATAAAAGAAAATTATAATCACTTAGCCCCCATCATAAAAGCTATGAGCGAAGATCAGGTTTATGATTATTTATTATCCACTACAATCGTAGTATCAAGGGCTGAGATAAACAAGGATTTAGCTGTGCTATTAACTTATCCAGATCTTTTCTCTCAAGCTGATTTTAAAGAAACTCCCTCTACTAATTATGCTAATAGAAGCAAGGCAATTAAATCAGCAATCACATCATGGATTTCATCTACAGGAGCAGGTATTGGTGCTTTAAATCAGAGAAAAATGATAGCAAATGCAGCAGAGGATATTTCAGAAATTGAGAAAGAGACACGATTTCGAGCCACTGAATATACCGTATCCGGAAAAACAGATACTTTTTATTATTCCACAAAAAAAACTTTTTTAAATACAAATATTTTTAAAAAATTTCAAGCTTTAGGGAATAATCCATCCAGGGATAGCATCGCTCAATCGAATCTTGCAAATGGTACTGAAAAAATAATCAACACTCTTTTAACATCAATCTCTGAAGATAAATGGGAAGCTATGCAAGCTGACCCTATAAAAAGAGAGCTTATACAAACAGCATTATTCAGAATAGGGCAACACCTTGCTACTGGAATTCAGTCTTACTCAGATTTTAGACTATTTAGTCAAGCAATCGATCGAATTCATGCTGAGGTCACTACCCTTTTATTATTTTTTGAACCTTTTAATAAAATTAATTTCCAAATAGACTATAAAAAATATATAAATGCTATGATGCCTGAATTAGTTAAACCACAATTAGTAGGTATAGCAAAAACCGCTATGACAGTTTTTGCAAGTGTTAATGCAGCTGTATTATCAAATAATCCCCAAGCTGTTTGCGCCTTTGGCGATTACAGTTACTATGAATCTGAAAATCTTGTAGGTAATCGAAAAACCCTCGCTCAAATACTCAATGATCCAAAAGTTGGACCTGTGTCTTTATATACTAGTGAATTTCACCATAATATAGTTGTTGGAACCAACTATTCTCATTACCAAAAGGGAACGGTTATCCAGGATATTAAAAAAATATTTAAGTTGAAACCTAAAACACATTCTTTAACTGTTGCATTAGATGCTACTATCGATTTTACAAACTCAAAAGATGTAAAAAAACTTCTTAAAACATTTCAAAAGGAAATAAAAGATGGTAGAATCAATTTTGTTATCTATAGAAGTGGTCAAAAATTTGACATGCTTGGATTAGATAATTACTATGGAGGCCCTTACTATGTAATAAATAATGGAAGCAAAAAATGGGCTAAATTTAATTCATTAGATCAATCAAAGGCATTAAAAACAGACCCACTATCTGAACAATTTTTTGCTTTAACAGCTAAGGCTGGTCCAAAAATAATAGATAATTATAAACAGCTAATTTTTTCTAACACAAGAGATATACTAGATCATATACCAAAAAATTTAAGAGCTGATAGATCAAATGTTTGCGTTGCAACAGCCGCTCGAAATGTTCATTCCCCTTTTATTGATATTGAAGTTCGGTTTCCTGATCAAAAAGAAAATGAGGAAATGATTATTTGGATTTATTCTAAATTTGCTGAAATGTTTATAAAAAAAAATAAACTTTATTACGAAAGACAGAGCTTTGGATTTGCCCACCCTAATATTTGCGTGATAGATAATAAAATAAGAATTAATCCAGGTTTGGACCCCAACGAAAATAAACTTTACTATAATTTTTTTAAAGAAATAGAAGCTAAAGTCTCGAATATGCCATAGAATACCAATACTTTAAAAGCGCCTCTACAGCTTTGCTAGCCATATGCAAGGGCTTAAAAATATTAACCTCCACTACCCCTAATTCTTCCTGCAACTCTCGTGCAAGAGCATGCCTTGGATCTGCTTCACCAAAATTGATTCTTCCGCCAGGAAGATCATTCCACTTTACCCCAAAATTTTGAAACCAAAGAGGTTTAGACAATACTAAAAATTCATTTTCACAAATAATTAATGCCTTCACCCCGCACGTTGCATATATTTGACAGGTTTTTGAATTCATTACTTTCCCCCTTATATAGTCATTTGACTTAGATTTAATAAGTTTTTCGTCGGGCTTATCTTCATCTTTTTGCCCGCCTGTATCGGCCTTGTTGAAGAACAAGGGCCTGCTTCGGCGAAGCTTGCACTGGCAAAAATCTGAAGCGATCCCTTAGAAAAGCCTATTAAATCTAAGTCAAATGACTATATTAAAAAAACACTTCTATAATCTCTTTCAAAAGCTTCAAGATAATGTATTCCCTGCTTTCTTAATTTACCCCGCTCTTCAATCATCGCATTATGCAAAGAAGTGGCCTTTTGAAAAAAAGTTAAAGAATCCATTAAATGACTTGCAAGCTCCATTACCCAAAAATGCATGATTTCAGGATCAGCGGCCTTTCTTCCCAAATACTGATTTAGCATTTGCTTTCTAATAATAAATGGGAGTCCTTTAGAACTTGTAACCACATCATAAAACACATCCCCATACTGAACAAATGTCCAATCCCTATCACTCAAAAGTCTTTCTTTGGTAAGTTTACCATCACATTGATGATACCCCCTTACTTCCCACTGCGAATGTATTTGAGATAAAATTAATAATTTTTTTAAAGATAACTTAAATTTTTCTGGAAGAAAATCAGAGTCTTGCTGCTCTATAATAATTACTTCTCTTTTCAGTACTGAATAAGGAAACATGTCCAGTACAGCGACTTTTTTCGGACTTTCTTCATGAGCTGCTCGAAGTCGCTCCATCGCGTGAAGTAAAGAAGGATGGGCACTATCATTTGATCTGACTGCCATAATAATATCCTAAAAAATGCTCAGAACAGGACTTGAACCTGCACGACCTAAAGGTCAAGAGATTTTAAGTCTCTTGTGTCTACCGATTCCACCACCTGAGCCTATATAATCGATGAAGTGCTTCTATTTTACAGCACTATTACCTTTTATATCAAGAGTTCTTTTTTAATTTTCCACTCTAAGTTTTGAGACTATTTTTCACAAAACTTAGAGTTAAAGTCTATTTAGTCAGAAGAAGGAAAAGACTCTTTAGAAGATGGCAAAAGTACCTTTTTCATCTTTTCTTTTAGAGAAAGAGGTCTTGACGCCTCTTGCAGCTCTTCAGAAAGCCTTTCAAAAGGCTTTGGAGCCTCAGAAGTAAGATTTGGATCATCAATAGGATTATCTGTTTTTACTTCGGTCTTTGGAGAGTGCACACCTTCTAGAAGATTTACTTTAGTTTCATCCTCAACTTTCATCATCATTT
>CAMCSI010000129.1 GCA_945877885.1 Chlamydia trachomatis | reverse complement strand
AAATATCTCGCAGCACTTAAAGAACAACCGAAAAAAGATTAGGGCACAAGCAATTCTATCGGAAAAAAATCTTACACTAAAAGTTTAGGTTACGTAAGATCTCTAATTTTTTTTTATAGTTGCGTCTATTTTAACTAACTGGTTTTCATGCCCAAGAAGGGTTATGCCTAAAAGAGTTGCTGGAGGTACAATCCCGTATTCACCTTTTGCTTCATATCCTAAAGATTTCATCGTTTTTGTCACTTTATCAACCTCTTGAATATCTTTTACTACAAAAAGTATGTCTATGATAGGTTTTGGTCTTAGCTCAGGTAGAGAGGTTAGACCAATGTGAGCAATTTCTATGCAATTATGCTCAAATGGAGCTTTAATTTCCTTTACCTCTACCTCAAATAATAGAGCCCAGTTTGGTTTATATTTAACAATTTCTATCTTTTTCATCCTATCAGACGGCATATCAGATTCCATCTTTACACACCAAGTACTCTTTTGACCTTTTTACCCAAACCGATAAGACGCTGTTTTGGCTCATTAGAAAAGACAAAACGCACATATTTACTCGCTGTTTCTCCCCAGCCAACCATTGGAGTTGTTGCAATTTTGCCTTCTTTAAATAACCTTTCAGTTAGTTCTGTGGAACTCATTCCATAGGATGTTGCCTCTAGCAATAAAGACCAACCGCCATGGGGGGTAATAACTGAAAGACCCTTGAGTTCGTGAAGTAAAGTATTTCGTCTTTCTTCCCATACAGCTATAGCAGCTCTCAATCCATCGTCTGGAGCGTTCAATCCCGCAGCAACACCTGCCATGCTAATGCCTGTTTGGCACACGACGGTTGAGATGCTCACTAAGCTTATATCGTTCATGATCGCTTTTGGACCTACTACCCAACCCACGCGCCAACCTATCATTCTCAATTCTTTGGAAGCCGAACCGACTGTGATAGTACGCTCTTTCATATTAGGTAAGGATGCAGGGTGAAGTAGAGGGCGTTTATCATATAGGATGCGCTCCATAGCTGCGTCGTAAAGTAGCCAAGCATCAGCTTGTATTGTTACCCGAGCCACAGCTTCCCATTCCTCCTTGGTAAGTATGTGACCTGTTGGCATACCTGGACTGACCAATACAATTTTGGTACGAAAAGTTGTTGCTTTTCCAAGGGCATGGATATCTAAGCGCCACCCATCTTGCGAAGGAATAAGAGGAACAAATACAGGAACTCCCCCAGAAAGTCGTATGCGATTGATAATACCTACATAAGTAGGGTCGGTGACTATGACTTCATCTCCTGGCTCAATCATTGCTAGAAGGCAATTCAAAATACCAGACATACCACCTGCAGTGATGATACACTCAGATCGCCAATCATAATCAACTCCACAGCTTTTTGAGACACGCTCTGTTGCAGCTTTCCTTAGAGAGTCTTGACCCTGAAAGGGTAAGTAGCTGTTATTGTCATCTAATCCAATGCTATTTCTAGTTGCCTCAATAGCAATAGGTGGGGGAGGAATGTCAGTATCTAGATTTTCGAGCCGCAGTATCTCAGGATCATGAGCGGCATCAGCTGCATTTCCCATGCGATCTACTCCAATTCCAGTGATTTTTTCTAATCTTGATACTCTCGATAACTTTGGCATGGATGACTCCAGATCATTAAAATTATTGATAGTATAGGCTACCTTCTTTTTTTTGTCAATTTGTATAAATTTGACAATATGTCTATTTTAGTGTAGAATGGAGGGACAAACGGGATGTGGATATGAAGGACAACGAATTTTCCATTTTATGGAAGCAATATGAGCCTCTGATTCAAGCGGTTGTGGCACTTTTCCATCCTTTTGTAGAAGCTGCTGTTCATGATCTTGAGCAGGGCAGGGTTGTTGCCATCTACCATAATATCTCCCAAAGAATAGTTGGAGAGCCGTCGCCTCTGAAAGAGCTAAAAGTTGAAATTAAAGATTTTCCTGATTTTTTCTCCCCATACTATAAGCAAAACTGGGACGGGCGTTCTCTTAAATGCACCTCCATTACCATGAGAAATAAAAAGGGTGTCCCTATTGGATTAATCTGCATAAATGCAGATGTAAGCGCTTTCCAAGATGGCTGCAAGTTGTTGGAAGCCTTTTTGACAATCAAGACTAATGCAGACAATCCTATTGAGATATTTGGCAGCGAATGTGAGACCCAAGCAGAAAGTGTCATTCAACAATTTTTAGATGAAAAACATCTCTTTTTAAATCACTTAAGTCGTGATCAAAAGAAGGAATTGGTCAAGAGGCTTTATCGAAAAGGTGTTTTTAATTTTAAAAATGCAGCTCCATTCATAGCAAAAAAGCTAAATACTTCCAGAGCTAGTATTTACAATCATATTAAACAAATAGGAGACTAACAAATTTATGGACAATGGATTAAAAAATTCTGCTCAGCGCATTCAAACTATTTTGCATGAGCACAAATTAGGCATAAAAGTCATAGAATTCAAAGAAACGACAAGAACTTCTCAAGAAGCAGCGAATGCAATAGGATGTGAAGTAGGACAGATTGCAAAGACTTTGATATTTAGGTGTCGAACCACTGGAAAGCCCATCTGTATCATTGCAAGCGGGAAAAATAGAGTGGATGAGAAGAAGATCGTGCAGATTGTTGGAGAAGAAATAGAAAAGCCCGATGCTGAATATGTTTTAAAACATACCAGTTTTGCTATCGGAGGAGTGCCACCTATCGGGTACGAGTTTGAGAAGATGCCGCTTATCGATGAAGATTTAATGGAATATTCAGAGATATGGGCAGCTGCTGGTACTCCAAATTCTGTCTTCCGACTCTCGCCTGATGATCTATTGCAAATTACGCAAGGCAGAATTGTCAACATCAAAAAATGATTAACCTCGATGCTTAACCTTTCTGGAAAGAGGCACGATTCTCTTCAATCTGATATCGCATCTTCCATGGTTCTATATCTCCTATAACGGTCTTTAACGAGCATACTGAGTTGTGGTTAAAGGCTTTGTGAAGATGATACCATCTTCTTTTTTTTGGTTGCGAATTTATATTTCTTAGCATTTGAAAAACATCGAAAAAATGAATACGGCATAATCAGTTCTGTCGGAAAAAATTATCTTAATTGAAAAAAGACGGCCACATAATTATAAAATAGGTTCCAAAAAATGATGAAACTCTGTATAATATTAAAAAAAAGTGAGTATTTTTAATAATTAATTATAAAGGAATAAGCTATGTGTGTAGGGATGTGTCGGGGCGGTGATCCTGTTATGTATCATCAAGATAGTATGATTGAATGGATAGAGCGTCCAATAAAAAACGCTAAAGCAAGGAAAGAATACACAAGCGAAAGGAATTTACACTATTTTCCAACTTATACTGATAACTTAAAACGTGTGAAAGTTCCTGGAAAAACTATTTTAAAAAATGCTCAAAAATTAAACTCTGTAATAGCCAACAGCCTAGGGCTCTATTACTGTAATGTAAATGGATCGGTAGCTGCAAAGCTTGGTAATGTAAAAGTGGTTCATACCAATATTTCGGATGAATTTTCCTCTCAAGGGAGAAAAGTTGTCATTCAACATTCAACAATAAAATCGGTTCATATACTACCAAGAGTTGAAAAACAAGTGGTGGAAATTTCTAACTCTACTATAGAAAAATTAAACATTGAAGATCCTCGGTTTACTCTAGGAA
>CAMCSI010000128.1 GCA_945877885.1 Chlamydia trachomatis | reverse complement strand
TTATCAATTAAAGCGCATTTATGATGATTTAGGCCACCCTTTGCTCTTGTATAAAGGGCGATGTTTGCCTCTTTTAAACGGATCATCGATTTTTTGCAGGACCCTTTGATCATCCCTGCATCTAAAATCACTTCAACAGTCACCCCTTTTTTAGAAGCATGGATGATTTCATCAATGATCCCCTTGTGCGTTAAAGCGTACATAGAAATGATAATTCGATCTTTTGCTTTCTTAATATGTGATAATAGGTTGCTAAGAGCCTCTGTTTTCTCTGCCGGGAGTAAATAGAAGGCAATATCGTTTGTTTCATAGCTTTGATTTGTAAAAACTGCAGCGATAAGATCTTTATCCCAAAACCCCAATAGACCATTTCCATGGAAGGAAAGGGAGGTCTTTGTACAATTTGCAGAGCCTATATAAAGCTCTTTTTCATCAATAATTAAAATTTTTTTGTGATAAAGGCCAGAAATCTTTTTGCGAGATCTTATTTCTTCTAAAGAATTATGATCGGTAACTTTTACTCCCTCTAAGCGTTTTTTAGCTAAAATATCTTTAATATCAGTATCTGAAAGGCCATAGGAGGATATATAAATACTTTTTTTAGCCTTTTTAAGGAGAGAGCAATAAAGATATTTTAAATCTTGCCCAGATTCTTCAAAATAAGAGGTGATTATATGGTTTTTTGTGGGAGTATCAATGTAAATTGATTTATAAACATAGTAAGATAAAAGCCCACACCAAAGAAGAATCGATGGAATAAGGGCTTTTGATAAATACTTATTTATGATGCGTTGCTAGCTTTTACAGCTTCAGCTCTTGCCGCTTTTCTGCGCATTCTGCGTAAAACTTGATCAATACCTACTTTGTCAATGATACGTAATCCGTGAGCAGATACTTTTAACGTAATAAATTTTTGTTCTTCATGAGACCAAATTCTTTGTTTCATGATATTAATTCTGTGCTGTCTTTTGGAAGATCCAGTGATGTTTAGACCAATTCCGCCTTTGTACTTAGCAATACCACGAGTATTATATGTTCTTCCTTTTCCAAATCTCTTGTTTGTAATTTCACATCTTCTAGACATTATTGACTCCCTATAATTTTGGGGATAACAATACACTACTTTCCTTTTTTACACAAGAACAACCTACGTTAAGTAGGTTTTTTTTCACTTATTATAAATTTTTGTACTATTTTATATAATTAACTTATAATTAAAATTTTTCATACTTTTATTTTCAAAAGAAGTAGACAGTGAGCAAATATTTGTATATGATAGCCACTATGGAAATTTCAGATTCAAAAGAAAGTGTGTCAAAAAGCGCGATGCATTTTTTGACAGGAACATTTATGAGTCGATTGACAGGTCTTGTAAGGGATCTATCTATGGCATTTTGCTTTGGGGTAACTCCTGCTGTAGCAACTTTTTTGATCGCTTTTCGCCTTGCAAATTTAATGAGAAGATTATTTGGGGAAGGGGCCTTACTTAATGGCTTTATTCCATTTTTTGAAGCAAAAAGAAGAAAGGATCCAAAAGAGGGGGCCTACTTTTTTAGAGATATCTTTTGGTCGCTTTTTATCGTTCTTGTGCTCATTGTGGTTATTTTAGAAGGGCTTCTTATTCCACTGTATTTTTCTAAAATTTTATCAGTGGGAGTTTCTGACATCCTTCTTTTACTGATCATTCAAATACCTGGACTGATTTTTATTTGCCTATTTGGACTTTCTATGGCTTTATTACAATGTGAGAAAAATTTCTTTATTCCAGGGGTAGCGCCTGTTGCCTTTAACATTATTTGGATAGCTGCAATTTGGATGGTTCGTGATTTTACCCCCATCAATGCTATGGCAGGGCTATCTTTGGCTATTGTCTTTGCCTTTGCTCTTCAATTAATTGTTACCTTTCCTGCAGTGAAAAAGTATATAAAAGCCTTAATAAGTGGAAAAGAGTGGTTTAAACCTACTATTTTTGGAAAAGAGCTTAAGCTGATCATATCTCCCATTTTTTACGGGGTAATTGGGGTAGCAGCGGTTCAAATTAATAGTTCCTTTGATATTTTAATGGCCCGCTTTATCTCTGAATCAGGGCCAGCGCTATTAAGTTATGCCAATCGTGTACAACAGCTGCCCATATCACTTTTTGCTATTGCAATTTCTTCGGCCCTCATGCCGCCTCTTTCTCGAGCTATTAAAAATGATCAATTTGATGAGTACCGATCACTTTTAATGTATGGGATGACTCGTACCTATGCTCTTTTATTTCCTGGAATGGTGGCCATTTTTGTACTTGGCCTCTCCTCTATTAATCTTTTATATGGCCGTGGTCAATTTACCACTGCAGCTGTCTATGGCACCACGCAGTGTCTTTGGGCCTATGGTCTAGGGCTGATTCCTGTGGCTTTTATTTTACTTCTTGCCCCAGCTTATTATTCCAGAAGGGATTATAGAACTCCGATGATTGCCTCTTTAATTTCTGTTGGGGTAAATATTGTGTTAAATATGGTTTTGATCTTTATTTTCCATCTTTCACCTATTGCTATTGCGCTATCAACCAGTATCACTTCCTATGTAAATCTTTGGTTCTTGCTAAAAAGATTAAATATCGATGTTTTTTATAAGATGAAAAAAACCTTCGTTAATGTAGCTACTGCTTCTTTAGCAGCAGGGGGTTTAACAGGCGCTCTTGCCTACTTTTTATTTGCAGACCCATCTATCGCTCTTTTGTTTGGTCAGCCCTCTGTAGAGCTTATGAGGGACTTTGGATCGCAGTTTACACGCTTTTGTACGCTTACATTTATTTACGGTGTCTCTTTCTTTGCTTTTGCCTTTTTATTTAAAGCAGAGGATGCAATGGCCCTTTTAAGCGGCCTTTTTCCTAAGAAGGAAAAAGAGATTTCCTAACAAAATGGGGAATGAGGAAGGATTTCTTTAAAATGGCCTTTTAATGAGGCTGGAACGATTTCATCTACCCCATTTTTATCATACATCAAAAAGTACATACAAGAGAACATGATCCCTAATGCAGGGGATATGATAGCAATGGTTAAAGCGATCAAGCATACGATGGATCGTTTAACTGCAAGGGCTGATTTTTTTAAAGTGGCTAAAAGACCTTTTGATCGAAATAGGGTAAGTACATTTAACACCAATTTAATAGAAAATAAGGCAAGGGAGAAAATGCCCCAACAAAGATCGGCAAAAAGAAGGCAGAGGAAAAAAAGACGGGCAAAAAATGCGGATAAAAAGGCATCTTTTTTGGAGGTTGGATCTTGGATATAGTTATCCCTATGAGCCCCTTTTTCCCTTAAAGAGGAAGAGAAAGACTCCCCATCAGTATAGTCATTTGTGTTTTCTGCATAATCAAATATGTTGTATATTGTCATACTTTATTTTCCTCGTTTAGTTCTTTTTCTTTTTGCAACACTTTATTGATCCCGTTTCGCGCTGCAATAGCATACATTTCCGCATATGTTGGAAAGTTAAAAACATGATCTACAAAATACTGGATTTTGGCATTTAATGAAATCGCAAGTTGTGCGATATGGATCACCTCTGCCGCTCCGCGCCCAATGATATGGGCTCCGAGCAAGGTAAAATTTTTTCGATCGAACAATAATTTGCACAATCCTGTCTTATTTCCAGTGATCACACACCTGGAAATTTCGTAAAAATAAGCCCTACCTACCTCATAGGGGAT
>CAMCSI010000127.1 GCA_945877885.1 Chlamydia trachomatis | reverse complement strand
CTGTCTTGATCCCTTATCCACATGCAGTTAATGATCATCAAAACCACAATGCGCAATTTATGGAGCAAACGGTGGGTGGAGGAAAACGTGTTCTTCAACATGAGGTAGACACGAAAAAATTAATAGAGTTAATGGATGAATTTTGCTGCCCTGAAAATCGTGAAAAAATGAAAGAAAATATTCATGTTTACCTTTCCTCTCGAAAAGGGGAGGCAATAGATGCACTGTTGCTTTGAAGTTATAGATGAATCAGATTTAAAAAATGGGGTGCATCTTTCTGGTATAGGCGGTGTAGGGATGTCGGCGCTTGCTGAGCTCTTACTTGATTTGAACATCTCTGTCACAGGAAGCGATACCACGTTATCAAAAAACGTGCTCAGATTACAGGCAAGGGGTGTAACCATATTCCTTGATCAAAAGAAAGAATATATTGGAAATCGATTAGTTTGTAGAACAAGGGCGGTAAAAGATGATAATGAAGAGATTCTTTTTGCTAAAAAATCGGTTTTTAGAAGAGATTTGCTTGCCTTTTTAGCTAGAGGCAAAAAGCAAATTGTGATCACTGGTTCCCATGGTAAAACCACCACTTCAGCACTTCTAGCCCATTGTATGATTGTTTGTGGCTTTGATCCCTCTTTTGCTGTGGGGGGATTATCAACTAGTTTAGATCGATATGGAAGGGTTGGTAAGGGCGAATTTTTTGTGATTGAAGGGGATGAAAGTGATGGATCACATCTAATCACACAGCCGTTTGCAGCGATTTTAACAAGTGTAGATGTGGATCATTTAGCCTTTTGGAAAAACGGGGAAAATTTATTAGCCTCGTATAGAGAGTTTATCTCTAAGATTAAGTCGAAGGAAAGCTTTCTCTATTTTGGCGATGATGAGGTTTTAGCTTCTATGCATCCATCTGGAAAAAGTTATGGATTTAAAAAGGGATCTGATTTTAGGGTAGAGATTACCTCTTTAGAGTTAAATAGGACCACTTTTTCAATCAATGACACACCTTTTTCACTACCAATGTTTGGTTCCTATAACTGCTTAAATGCAGCAGCTGTTTATGGTTTGTTAGATTCATTAGGTGTTTCTCATCAAAAAATTAGAGAATCATTTTCTTCTTTTAGCGGGGTGATGCGTCGCATGGAACATGTGGGCTATGATATTTATTCAGATTACGCGCACCATCCATCCGAAGTAAGGGCTGTATTAAGAGATTTAGAGGGGGTCCATGGGGATGTGCAGATTATCTTTGAACCTCATAGACTTTCAAGATTTAAAGATGAGCTAGAAGGGTTTTGTAAGGTATTTAAAGAGATTGTGATTACAGATATTTTTGAGGCAAGTGAAGGGCTTTCTATTGATCCAAAACCCTTGCTTGAGGCATTTTGTAAACGTACAAATTCTATCTATGTTCCTTTAAAGGAGATTGAAACCTATTTAAGTGAGAGTAAGAAAAAAACATTAGTGATAGGGGCTGGACCCATTGATCAGGTGTTAAGAAAGTATATCAATAAGCTTACTGACCAAGATAGTTAATTATGGAAAAAAAGTCTCTACTAAGAAGATCCATTTATCTAATTCCTTTGATAACTCTTTTTTTACTTCCAGCCTTATATTTTTCCCGCTCCAAACTTAATATAAGAAAATCGATCACGAAAATTTCTCAACTTTCTTTGCAAAAAGAAGCCTTATCCAATTTGTATTTAGCGGAATTATTAGATCTTTCTTTTGATAAAAAGGTAAGTAGGGAGGATTTTGATCTAGAAGATGGGGTGAAAAAGTTGCTCAAATCCCCTTGTATTGACGAGGCAAAAGTGACATTTATCGATGATACACATATTCAGGTAAGCTATAATCATGTAAATTTAGCCGCTTTAATTGCAGACTTTAAAAATAGAGGGGTTGATGAAATGGGAAGAATTTTTCCTATCCAACCATTTTTTTGTCCAAAGGGTGCAGTAAAGGTTTTCCTTGGAATAAAAGAGGTGAAAGAGGGGAGCTTTATTGATGATTATGAAGAGGTGAGTCGGTGGGTATTTGCAAAGAGGGTTTTGAAGGATCTTTCAAAGATAGCTATTGAGGGGAAGGTGTCCCTATTAGATGTATCAAAGATAGAGGAAAAAAGTTTAGGGAAAAATGAAATCATCTTAAAGGTTGACTATTTTGAAAGAACTGATATTCTTCGATTATCCAAAAGAAACTATTTGAATGAGATGCAAAATTATATTATACTTTGTGAAAAATTAAAACAGGAGAAAGGGCAAATCATGATAGATTTTCGATTAGACTCCCTTGCATTTATTGAAAAATATTAAAAGGTGTTGCCTTCTTGTGAATGAGTTTAATAAAACGTTACTGAATAAAAAAAAGGGGAAAGTATGTTAGTTACAAAAGAGGAAAAAAATAGAGCATTAATTTTACGTATTGAGGGTAGATTAGACGCCACTACCTCTATACAACTAGAAAATGTGTTAAATCAAGCAATCGAAGATCATCAATTAAATATTTTAATTGATTTTGGAGGCATTGAATATCTAAGCAGCGCGGGCATGAGAGTACTTCTATCTATGACAAAAAGATTGAAGGGAATGAAAGGATGCTTTAAAATCTTTGCAATTCATGATGATGTAATGGAAATTATCCGACTTGCTGGATTTGAAACCATTTTACAAATTTATGATGATGAGAGTCGAGCTCTATCATAGGATGGTTTTTTGTCAAAAAATTTATATGAGACGCCCCAGCCCGAGCTGCAAAGAAGGGACTCTTTTGGTCAAAAAAAGAAGAAAATTATTGTGATAGCAGGACCTACTGCAACAGGAAAAACGGAGGCATCTTTAGTGATAGGGGGCGCTATCGGTGGGGAAATAATTTGTGCCGATTCAATACAGCTATACAAAGGTACAGATATTGGCAGCGCTAAAGCAACCCTTCAAGAAAGATCAAGAATCCCTCACTATTTGCTCGATGTATGTGATATTAAAGACTATTTTTCTGTAGTAAATTTTCATGATGAAGTGGAAAGCTCTTGTGAGGAGATTTTCAACCACAACCGTACCCCAATTATTGTGGGAGGGGCTGGGTTTTATATTCATACCGTATTATTTGGACCCCCAAAAGGGCCCGCTTCTGATCCGGTGTTAAGAAAAAGCTTAGAAGCGGATGTGGATAGATATGGACTCGATATGCTTTACGGAAAGTTAAAAAGTTTAGATCCAGACTATGCTGAAACAATCACCCCTTCAGATCGGCATAAAATAATCAGAGCGTTAGAGATCATGGCATTAACTGGAAATAGGGTTACCGACATTCCAAGACCTTCAAGAGAGTATAGTCCTAAAGATATAGATTTTAGATGTTGGTTTTTATACTATCCAAAAGAAATACTTTATAAGCGTATCGAAGATCGCTGCGATCAAATGGTCGAAAATGGGTTGCTTGATGAGGTGGTTGCGCTCAAAGAGAAGGGACTTTTGTTAAACCCGTCGGCTGCAAACGCAATAGGCTATAGACAAGCCTTAGCTTTCCTTGATTCAAGACAAACAGACGCAGACTGGGATATTTTTGTAGAATCCTTCAAAAAGGCATCTAGAAACTACGCCAAGCGTCAATTTACATGGTTTAGAAAAGAATCTTTATTCAGATGGATAGATTTATCCAAATTTTCTATGGACAAGGCTTGTGAAATAATAATTTCAGATTATG
>CAMCSI010000126.1 GCA_945877885.1 Chlamydia trachomatis | reverse complement strand
TGTTTTAACTATTTTTTTTAACAGAGCAATGCTAACATATTATAAAGAGGGCAGTTATGTGGAAAGTGATTGATAGTGGCAAAAAAAGTGCATCAGAGTTGATGAACATTGATGATAAGCTGTTAAATGCCATGGATATAAATGATGATCCTATCATTCATTTCTATGATTTCTTAAAACCAAGCTTTACTTTTGGGGTATTTATTAAACCAGAAGAGTTGATGAATCCTAAAATTTATATTAAAGATTTTGATTTTAGTAAAAGACCAACGGGTGGGGGTGTATTATTTCATGTATGGGATTTTGCCTTTTCTTGCCTTGTGCCAAAAAATCATGAGGGATTTTTGCCCGATGTGATGGATAGTTACAAATATATTAATACTAAAATAGCAGAGGCGCTAGATGAATTTTTAAAAGAGAAGGGGACTGGATTTTCCCTTCAACCTGAAGAAATTCAATCACTTGATCCTTTGTGCAAACAATTTTGCTTTGCAAAGCCTACTAAATATGACCTTATGTATGGAGGAAAAAAGCTTGCAGGTGCAGCCCAACGTCGTAAAGCAACTGGCTATCTTCATCAAGGAAGTATCTCTTTGATCATGCCCGATTTTGCCATCCTTGAGCCCCTATTTGGAAAAAATTCTACGGTCTTATCAGCGATGAATCTGCATATTCATCCACTTCTTGGACAAACCGCTACACCTAAAGATCGTGAAAGCGTTCGTGAAATGATCAAAAGAAATATTACTTTTTCGCTAAATAATTAGCAGATTTACTAATAAACCTCTTTCGAAAAAGGTCTAATAAGATTTAGCGAAAATGGCTTCTACAGGTTTATTTTTTCCTTTAAAAAGACAAGAAGAAGAATTTGAAGGTTGATGTTTTGGAATACAGCGAATGCAAACCCCATATTCCTTTTGAATCTCATCTTCTAACTGCTTATCACCACCATAGGAAGCTTTGATAAAACATCCAGGAAACTGATCACTTTTTACAGCTTTAGTAAATTCCTCTAAGGTATTTACCTGGATTGTATGTTGATCGCGATGAAGTTTTGCTTTTTCAAATAGGGTAACATGGATCTGCTCTAAGATGGAAATAATTTTTTCATCGATTTGTTCAAATGAAAGAAGTTCTTTTTCACTTTTTTCTTTTGTTCTGACAAATACAGGTAATGTTTTAGATTCAATATCACGAGCGCCCACCTCAATTCTGACAGGATAACCTTTTTTGATTGCATCCCAACTCTTATCGCCTGCACGTCTATCATCATCTATCACATCTATACCGAGCTCAACGCCATAATAATGTTTTTCCGTTAACATCTCTTTTAATTGCTTGCAATAAGCAAGCACTTCGGCATTTTTTTCTTCATTGGTAAGAATTGGAATAATGGCGATATGCTTTGATGCAATTCTTGGTGGAATAATGATACCGTTATCGTCAGCATGCACCATGATGATTGCTCCGATCAAACGGGTTGTCGATCCCCATGATGTAGTATAAGCAAATTCTTCTTTTCCATCTTTGCTAAGAAATTTTATGTTTGATGCTTTGGAAAAATTTTGACCAAGATAGTGAGAAGTACACATTTGAAGAGCTTTTCCATCCTGCATCATCGCCTCTAATGTGAAGGTATTTTCAGCGCCAGGAAATCTTTCCCCTTCAGATTTTTCCCCCTTTACCACAGGAATGGCAAGGTAGTTTTCAATGATATCTGCATATACTGCTTGCCCTGTTTGAGCCTCTTCTAACGCCTCTATCTCTGTGGCATGAGCTGTGTGTCCTTCTTGCCATAAAATTTCTGCGGTACGTAAAAATAAACGAGGACGCATTTCCCAGCGAACGATGTTACACCACTGATTAATTCTTAACGGAAGATCTCTATAGGATTGAATCCATGCAGCAAAACTTTCGCCAATGATAGTTTCTGATGTTGGACGAACAATCAGGGGCTCTTCGAGCTTTCCAGCAGGAACAAGCTTACCATCTGGCCCTTTTTCTAAACGAGTATGGGTAACGATGGCACATTCTTTTGCAAAACCATCGACATGGGCCGCTTCTCTTTCTAGATATTCTAAAGGGATGAAAAGAGGGAAATAGGCATTTTGTACCCCACGTTTTTTAAACGCTTTGTCCATTACCCTTTGAATATTTTCCCAAATGGCATAACCGCGAGGCTTAATCACCATACATCCGCGCACTGCAGAATGTTCAGCTAAATCACCTAATTTAATCACCTCTTGATACCAAAGAGGAAAATCTTCCTCACGGGTAATATCTACCGCAGTCTTTTTCTTATTCATGAAAAAGAGTATAAGAAATCCCATCCTTTTCGTAAATAGGATTAATATTTCTAAGTCACCTTACGTAAGGTGACTTTCTAATTAGCCCGGCTTTCTAGAAATTGCTCGTATTTTCTAATTTTTCCTCGAAGCTCTAGTAAAATTACACCAATTTTGTCCACACTTTGTTTGGGCATAGTTTTATTAAGGCAAAGAGCTGTTGTTTTAAAAGCTGTAAATGTCTCTTTGAGGGTCGTTAGTTCGTCTTTAAAAGGTGTTTCAGCAAAGGTATTTGGGTCTTTTACCATTTTATCCATTCGTTCTGTTTTTGCTTTAAAATACTCAGAATGTAAAAAGATATTCATTTCCTCAATTTTTCTTACCGATCGAGAGACGCTGATTATGCCAGAATATGGTTTTGCTGTATATATACCCCAGATACGGCCAATATAATATTGTTCTTTTTCGGTAGTTGTATCAACTGCTTTTCCGATTGCCCTGTTATAGTCAGCGAGATCTTTCCGCCCTTGGCCTAGGATTTTTTTGATAGTTCTACCTTTGCCACCTGGCATTATCATGTATGCATTGAATACCTTTGGATTCGTTGCACTTAAATTTTCAAGATCTACCCCTGTTAACACTGTATTATTGATGGTAACTGAACTAAACATAATTAACCTCTTATTATTTTGTTATAATTAAATTATAACATATATAATTAAAAAAATCAATTAACAACCATTAAAAGGGGTACTTTTAGCCACCAGACTAGGGAAAAGTTACTATTTTGGCGATTTTTTGCAAAAGATCGGCTTTTTCGGCAGCAAGATTCAAACTAGGTAGAAAGCGAAAAGCGGTTTCTTTCTTCTGCCTTCTAGCCTTTCTCTCTATAGAGCGAATTTTAGCATCAGTGGATAAATCAGTGGGGTTTTTATTTGTTTTGCAAAGTGTTTCACCTTGATTGGCTGGAAGGTGAATTTCATTTATCTTAGATATAGCCATGTGACACTCTCATGTTATAATTATTCTACTTAATTATAGCATAATTAACTTATGAGCGCAAGGGTGAGATTAAAGAAAAGCTTGTTTTGAGGTCATGGGCGCTTTATTGGCCTCTTCAAAGGTGTACCCTTTTACCCCTCTTTTATAAATCCTATCGTATACAAACAGGGCGCATTGGTTAAAGTCTGTCTGATGCATGTCTTTGTTCTCTATAAGTTGATCAATCCCATATTTTTCTTTAATGCATTCTACTAAGTCTGTGAGCTTTATAAGATTTTTTTTCACAGCCCTAGGTCCCCATACGACATCATTTTTATACTGGGTGAGGTCAAAACCGATTGGGTCGTAAAATTCAACGATGTTATCTCTTTTATCCACAATGATGGTTACAAAGTGTCTAAAGTATTTAAAAGCTTTTACAGCCACAGGAATGGC
>CAMCSI010000125.1 GCA_945877885.1 Chlamydia trachomatis | reverse complement strand
CTTTTTTCCTAATAAAAGTCCGAAGGAAATTTTAATGGAGGCGGCAAAAGCAGTTGCCCCTGATTATGATTGCGAGCGCATTGCAGACATGCAGCTTCAAAAATTTTTATTCACTGGAAATGAAGTTTCCGCCGAGGCTCTTTCGGGTGGCTGGAAGAAACGATTAAGTATTGCAGTTGAGCTGATTAAAGAACCTGATCTGTTATTACTAGATGAGCCAACTAACCATTTGGATTTAGAGGGGATTGTTTGGCTTGAAGGGTTTTTAAAGAAGGAAGCTGTAGCTTATTTGTTAGTAAGTCATGATCGATACTTTTTACAACATGCCACAAATCGTATTATCGAAATTGATAAGATGTATCCAAGTGGTGTTTTTGCAACAGATGGCCCTTATGATGAGTTTTTACGGTTAAAAGCGCAGTTTATGGAAGGGCAGATTGAGCAAGAAAAAAGGATCGCTAATAAACTTAGAAGGGAAACTGAGTGGCTAAGAGCTGGCGTAAAAGCTCGTACCACAAAAGCAGACTTTCGAATCGATGAGGCGCAAAGAATTAAAGAAGAGCACGCTGCGTTAAAACAAAGAAATACACACACTCATACCAAGATTGATTTTGAATCAAGTGATAGAGAGACAAGAAAGCTTCTTGTAGCAAAAAATGTTTCAAAAGATATGGGTGGAAGAACTCTTTTTAAAAATCTAGAATTCACTTTATCTCCAGGCTCTCGTATTGGTCTTATGGGGCCAAATGGCTGTGGAAAAACAACTTTACTCAGCATGATTGAAGGTAAGCTTGAGCCCGATCAAGGAACGGTAAAACGTGCAGAGAATTTGAAAATCGTCTATTTTGATCAGCATAGAGTCAACCTTCCATTACACCTTTCTTTAAAAGATGCTTTAGCTCCTAATGGAGACTATGTTACCTTTAGAGGTAGACAGATTCATATAAATGCATGGGCAAAACGGTTTTTATTTGACCCAACCTTACTTCCCACACCTATTGGTAAATTATCAGGTGGGGAAAGAGCAAGGATCAATATTGCACATTTGATGCTTCAGCCAGCAGATATTTTACTACTTGATGAGCCTACCAACGATTTAGATATTCCAACACTTGAAACCTTAGAGGAGAGTTTGATGGATTTTCCTGGCGCTTTAGTATTGATTTCTCATGATCGATATATGCTAGATAGAATTTGTAATCAGATTTTATTTCTTGGGGATCCGGAAAAGGCGCTTATGTTTGCAGACTACGCTCAATGGGTGTCTAGTCAAAAAAAGGAGAGCGCTCCTAAAAAAGGCGAAAAGGTAGCCGCTGCTGCAAAAAATCCTGAGCCACGTAATGTAAAAAAAGAACAAGAGAAGATTGAGAAAAAGATTTCCAAATTAGAAGAAATGGTTCAAACGTTGCATAGAAAAATCGAGACAAAAGAAATTGCAGAAAATCCAAAGCGTCTTTCAGAACTTTGTAATGAAGTTGGTTTGTTAGAAACTCAGATTACGGAGCTTTACCTAAAATGGGAAGAGCTATAATCCTTTGCGGGTTTAAATCTTGTGGAAAAACCTATTTCGGCAAAAAACTTAGCCAAGAGCTAGGTGTTAATTTTATTGATACGGATGAATTAATCGCTAAAGAGGCAAAGGTTAGAGAGCTTGCCCTTTTTTTGGGTGAAAGGAAATTTCGTGACCTTGAAAGTCTTGCAATTGCATCCTTAAGTCTTGATGATCACGCAGTTATTGCTACTGGTGGGGGAGCGATCTTGAGAAAGAGTAATATCGATTCTCTTAAAAATTTAGGCAGTATCGTCTATCTTGAGTGTGATAAATCTGTCATAAAAGAAAGAATTGTCGAAAATGGTGTTCCATCATTTTTAGATCCCGATAATTTAGATGAATCTTTTGAAAAAATGTACCAAGAGAGAGAGCCGCTCTACAAGAGCGTTTCAGACTATATCGTTTCTATAGTAGATCATCCTGATCATCTAGTTTTAGAGGAGCTTAAAACAATTTTCAAAAAGTCTCTTCCTGCTAATATGTAAATATGGTAAAGTTTTTCTTTCTAGATTGTAAAGGGAGAATTTAGATGCTCATGATTCACGTAGAGGATAATGGATTTACCTTTGTGACAGGGAGTTTCACTGATAAGATTGTATCAAAGCATGTGCAAACAGAGGATCCCTCTTCAAAATTAAAGGAGATTAAGGAAATTGCTAGCCAATTTATAGGTTCAGATTTAAAAACGGTTATTTTTACAGGCACTATTTCAAATGTTGTGGTAGTGAATCAGGAAGCTACAAAGCCCCAAACACTTGCATCACTTGCAAATGATTTAATTAAATTAACAATTAGCTCCTGTTTTAAGCAATTACCAAGTCAGCAGAGGCCGGAATACACAACTATTGATGGAACGGCGTTAATTGCAAATGCCCCTGTGTTTGTTTCCATTGGGACGAGGTCTTTTGAGGAAAGTGTAAATATCGGGGAAATAAAAAAATCATTTTTAAAGGAGATTAATAGCATTGCAAATCCTGTGACACCTTTTAGAAAAAAAAGATTACAAGAGGCGTTAAAAGTGGGTGGGGATGTAGATGTACTCTTTAATTTACATAAAGAGTTTTTTGAAAACTACAAAACTTGCAGATTTTTTGTAGATAGTAGGGTGTCGACAGAGGGGGATGATCTCTTTTTGGTGAATAGGTATTTAGAAATTACTAGAACATTAAGATGTGAATTAAAGGATAGTATTGAAGGTGAGTATGTACTTCTTCCCTCCCCAAGAGAGGAGAATTATGGCATGAGAAGACGTTTGTCAAAAGAGTTGGTAAGTGAACCTAGATAAAGGAGAAATAGTATGTCATTTGTTGTAATAGATTGTAGTAGAAAGGAATGTGATTTTACATTTGTTCATAAAAACAAGACTCCGACTAAAGTACCTGGAGATTTTGGGAAAATTGATGCATTTGTTCGTGATAGATTAGAAAGAAATGGGGAGAAAATTTTTGTTTTTCAGGGCCTTTCCGATGTGGTGGTGGTTAGGGATGATTCTGATAAGGCAAGAAAGTCGTATGAATGTCAACGTAAGGTAGTTGACTGTATATGTACCTTTTGCTGTTTATTCTATTTTTTTCCATGTTTTAGTTTATGTTTGAAATATGAGTCACCTAATACCCTTTACAGCAGTATCGCCGGAGAAACATTTCTTTTTCGTGAAAGATCCTTTTTATTCGATATCAATAGATTTACAGGAAATGTACGTGATGTTGAAAGGTTATTAATACAAGAAAGGGATGAAGATTCAAATATTAGCAAAGATAGAAGATCCGCTCTTAATAACGCTTTTAGAGTAAATGGTGCATTTAGTAGATTTGTAGAACTGTTAGGGATTGCAAAAAAACATCCTAGTGCCATTTTTTTAATTGATTCTGGATCTAGGATTGAAGGGTTGACTCAAAGGGTACAAAGCTATACTAGCATTCATTTTGAAGGCAATAGTAACCCTATGAAAAGATAGCAAGAAAACACGAAAGAAGTCTATTATATTAAGGAAAAGTTCAATGATCAACATTCACTTTGGGAATAGAGAAATATTTGTCGTTTCTCACCCATCATCTACCTGTGAAATAGGTTCTCGTTTACCATTTAATGATTGTTTTGAAATGGTGAAAAAAACAAGAGAAATTATTGAAGAGTATTTAGCTGAGCAGAATAATACCACCTTCATCTTTACGGGTAACATCTCCA
>CAMCSI010000124.1 GCA_945877885.1 Chlamydia trachomatis | reverse complement strand
CTTTTCCTAATACTCTTAAAGCTTGTGCTGTAACTTTTTCACGATCACCCCCACCTTCAACCACTCCCCCAGCAGGCACTAAACCTGCAGGTATACCTAAACCAGCTTCTGTTACATTAATTGACATCTTATTACTCCTTTTTTTTAAAAAAAAATTATTATATAATTAAATTCTCTGTACTGGACAAAAAATAGGTTGATGACAAAAGTCCGCTGAAAAGAGATCGTAACTCGATGAATTTCAGACAGCGAGATCTTATGACACAAATCGGCGAAGCACACAACAGCTTATCAAATTTCCTAAATTGGAACAAGGCTAGAATAAATTGTTTAGCACAAATATTAAGAGCCCTCTTACAAGTTAGGACCGTAAATTTAACTCAAATAGCTGCAGCCTTTCAGTCCGATGCAAAAGAAGAGTCCTCCTATCGAAGAGTCTGCCGATTTTTTACATCGTTTACTTTTGATCTAGCTGCTAAGAGCCTTTTTCGAAGGGGGCTTGATAAGTTACGCGGAATGATTTTTAAAAAAGTAACTAAACGAGAATTTAAGGAGGTGCTTAGTGTATTTCTGTCAAAACAGAACGGCAATAGAGTTTTAGGGTCTTCTTCGGTTATAGAATAAGAAGAAATAGTAAAATAGAAAAATTTCCAACAAACAACACATTCTTTTTGCCTTCGGCTGCTCGAATGAGCCGTCCAGGCACCTTTTTTTGAGACCAAAAAAGGTGCCTGCACCGATCTTGAATGTTTGCTAAAGCAAACAGAGAGGTTGGGATCTGGTTTTTATCCTGTAAACAAAGCGAATCCTAAAATCCAGTTAATAGTTATTCTTCTTTGTCTCTTCAATGCGCCTTAAATAAGCATTTAGCGGCGATGTAAACTATTTTTTGTCCAGTACTAAAAATTAAATTATAACATAATTAACAATTAAATCTCACGGGAAAGTTAAAATGTCAGACATAAATAGAAATGTCACCTAGTCCCGTTTATTAGAAATGTCCTTTTTTAGTACAATAGAGACACCTTTTGGAATAAAGGTTTCAAAGTTAGATAATTTCTTGATAATCGTTAAGTATTGTGTTAGTATAACAGATACTTGATTTTTGAGGTGACCATGAAATACCCCCTATCGCTATTGCTTTTATTATTAGTAGGATGTGCAAAGCAAACATCAACAAGTGAGCAGGTGCTTTTTCATGATGATGGTGTGGTAAAACCAAAGCTTGCGGTTGTTAAAGTCATTGATTCAAGTACTCATACGTTAGACTGGGACCTTGGGGCTGAATTTACCGATCTTCTAATGGAAAATCTTTATTCAAGATCCAAATTTTACCTTACTGATGATTTTCATATGCTTGGCAATAAGCAGTTAAAGAACTTAGAATTATCCCCTTATTCAGATGATATGGGCTGGCTTCAGGAGATTAATAGCGGTTCTGATTTTATCCTTTTCACAGAAATTTTAGAACATAAAATAACTCACCCCCTAAATACAGGTTACAACCCGTTATCGCACATCAAAACTCTTCATATTGCCGTTCGAATCTGTGTTCTGGATATTCGAAAAAAGACGCCAAAGGTTGTCCTTCAAGAAATAATAAGAAAAGAGAGCTCCATTCCATTTAATTTTGGTAGCTACAAAGATCAAAAAAATAGCCTTTCAAAAAGTGCATTTGTACTATCCCCTCTTGGTCTTGCACATAAAAACATTCTATCTGAGGTAAATGAGCAGATTGAAGATTATATACTAATTGCACAATCTAATATCTATGATTGAACCACACCCTCAGCCTTCAATTATTTCGCTAATCTTATCGGGCGGATTATTCCTTCTGGGATTTATCGTATCAACCTACTATGCCAAGCTCAAAGGGTTTTTATCCCTACCCTTTAAAACTTATACAGGGATCTATTGTAAAGGAGGCGATGCAATCTTTATTCTTTTATTCTTCATCCTTTCTAATACAGTGCTTGGAACAATCATATATATGCTCCTTTCAAAACTCCCCCTTTCTTTACAGATGATGGTAACACTTGCTCCTGTTCTTTCATTTTTTTTTAATCTAATCTTTCTTTTGAGTTTTGGCCTCATAACCAGGAAAACTTATCTTTTCAAATTAGTAAAAGATCAGAGATTTCCCGGAAGACAAAGCCTAAAACAGGATATCTTTTCTGGGATAAAAGCTCTTATCCTTTCCCTATTTGCACTATATACTGTCATTTGTCTAATAGAAGGAATTACCATTTTGTTAGGGGGAAACACCATATCTGAACAAACAGCGGTACGTTTTTTAATGCAGGTTAAAGAAACTCCTCTATCTTTGTTTTTTGCTCTTTTTACCATCGTAATTGCAGCACCTTTAATTGAAGAGTATCTTTTTCGAGGAGTTTTTCAATCCTACCTTAGAAAACACCTAGGATCAATAAAAGCAATCATCCTAACTTCGGTAATATTTAGTCTCTTTCACTTTTCTCCCTCACAAGGCTTCCAAAATATTTCTATTATATTAAGTCTTTTTATCCTTAGCCTTTATCTTGGATTTGTTTTTGAAAAAACCAGATCGCTTATCTCAAGTATTACACTTCATTTGATTTTTAACCTTGCAAGCGCCATGAAGATCATCTTTTATGGGATCAATTAGTAATAGACATTCAAATTTTAAAATGTTATAAAAAGTTTTTTAAACTAAATAGTTTTAGGTTGTTTTTTGCACTCACTTTTTCATATTGAAAGTTATTCTTCCTCAGATGTGGGGCTTGTTCGAAGTACGAATGAAGATGTGGTTAAAACATTGGATAAGCTACATTTTTATATTCTTGCCGATGGAATGGGTGGCCATAATGCTGGTGAAGTGGCTGCTGAAAAGGCATGTGAATATATGTGCCACTTGATAGAAAGTATGCCTTTAGAAAGTCTTACCTCAAAAGATACAGCAATGCTTGGAGATAAAATAGTGGATCTTATGCATCAAACTAATCTTTGGGTCCATCATTTGAGTAAACAAAATCCAGACCTAACTGGAATGGGAACAACTCTTTGTACGTTACTGTTTTTTAAGGGGTCTATGATATCCTCTCATGTAGGTGATAGTAGAATCTACCGATTAAGAGGTGGAAAGTTGCAAAGGTTAACAATAGATCACCTAACCTATCATAAAGAATTAGTGGCAAGTGGGGAGCAAAAACAGAAGAAAAGAGCACTCACACAAGCAATTGGGACAAATCTTACCATTAATCCCTCCCTTTTCGTTTCAGAGGTTGATTCAGAAGACTTATTTCTTATGTGTAGCGATGGCCTTTCCGATTTAGTCAAAGATGAAGAGATTGAAAAAATTCTATGCGCACAAACTAGTCTAAAGGGAGGCAGTAGCTTTTTAATTGCCCTTGCAAAAAGTAGGGGCGGCCATGATAACATTTCGCTTCTTCTTACTCATCTTAAAAATAATACTGTATAATACTTTCATCCTTAATATTTATTAAAAATTATAATGCTAACCCTTTAAATTTTAAACTGCAACAAATTTTCCTTTTCACAAGTGAAGTGTAAGACGTTGAATATCTATCATAACTGGATCTGCAAGTAAGCATCCTACTGTTTCTTCAATTTTTCAAGAGCAGCTCTTTCCCTCTCTTTTGCCCGGACAATTTCTACAGCCTTTTCATAAGGTTCTTTAAAAGTAACCTCTGAACTTCTATCTTCCTTAGAAGTCTTTTTAGAAACCGTGCTATAAGAAACCTGTTTATGATTATTAA
>CAMCSI010000123.1 GCA_945877885.1 Chlamydia trachomatis | reverse complement strand
GCCCCTGTCGGAAGAAGGATGGGGCATGCTGGGGCAATCATCTCTGGTGGTAAAGGAGGGGCGGGGGATAAAATACATGCTCTTCAGAGAGCAAATGTGATTGTGGCGATGACCCCTGATAAAATGGGAGAGGCTATGAGAGAGGCTTTTGGTTAATGAATAAAATCCCTTTAAAGATTTCTCCTTCGTTTTTTGCCATGGCCGCATTGCTGGGCTTTTTAAATACCTTTTCCTTAATGGGAACAGTTATTTGGGCTTTTGTGATTTTTATTTCGGTTCTTTTTCATGAATATGGCCACGCTATTGCTGCAACATTTTTTGGTCAAAGAGCGCAAATTCAATTATTTGCTTTTGGCGGTTTAACCATTCCGCAGGGAAAGAAATTAAAAGGGTATCAAGAGTTTATCGTGATTGCCATGGGTCCGCTTTTTGGATTTTTGCTCTATTTTGCAACTTTATTTGTACCAGTAGAGGCTTTAGCAAGCAGCAGCGCCTTTGGACCCTATTTAGCCTATTTAGTGATCGTAACACGATTTATTAATTTATTTTGGACCATTGTGAATTTAATCCCAATCCTTCCTCTAGATGGTGGCCATCTTTTACGCGTTATTTTAGAAGGCTTTATTGGCCATAAGGCCTGGAAAGTTTCCTTTTATATTTCGTTAATCCTATCTGCCTTAGCATGTGTATTTTTCTTTTTCGTAGGTCAATTTTTTATTGGAGCGATTTTTCTTCTGTTTACCTTTCAAAGTTTTGAGACACTTAGGCAGTTTAAAAATTTTAGCAAAGAAGATGGGAGTGATTCCAATAAAGGGATGATGCAAAGGGCAGGGCAAATGATGCAAGAAGGGGATATTGCAAGTGCTAAAAAATGCTTAGAAAGTTTACTGAACTCAACTCATGAAGGGATGATTCATACCTTAGCAAAAGAAAATCTTGCAAAAATTGCTTATGAGCAAGGGGATAAGAATAAAAGTTACGAGCTTTTAAAAAGTGAAGAGAAAAATTTAACCGCTGATGGGAAGGTTTTATTTTACCGTATCTGCTTTGATATGAAGGATTTTGCTCGTGTAATTGCCTTTGCTGGAGAGATATTTGAACTCGAAAGGAAGAGTGAAATTGCGATAATTGCAGCAAAAGCAATGGGTTATGAGAAAAAAATTTCAGAGACTATTGCATGGCTTATGGCAGCTAAGGTCTTTGGAGAGGTGAATATCCCAGAAGTTGCAGCCAGTGCTGCATTTGATCAAATCCGCGACAGTGAAGAATTTCAAAAATTTATTTCTAAGAACTTATAGATAAAATTCTCTTCAACGTGACATATTTGAATTTTTATGACAGAATACTTGTAACCTATTCACAGTTGTCATAAGCTGTATACATTAACTAACCTAACATGGAGGTCACAAAATGAACAAAAACGAACTGATAGAAGAATTGTCTGATAAAACTGGGTTTACAAAATCTGATACACAGAAATTTTTAAACGCATACATAGAGTCTATTCAAAAAGCTCTTCGTAAAGGAAAAGAGGTTCAGCTTGTTGGTTTTGGTACATTTAAAGTAACAAACAGAAAAGCAAGAACTGGAAGAAATCCACAAACAGGAAAAGAGTTAAAGATTCCTGCCAAGAAAGTACCTTCTTTCCGTCCTGGAAAAGCTTTAAAAGAATCAGTTTCATAGTCTTACTTGAAACAAGATGTACATTTAGAATGAAAACCTCGATAGACTCGAGGTTTTTTTTATGTACATAGGTTTTTGTTGTTAGAAATTTGAAATCTTGTGTATTATTTCTATTTTTTTGAAAAGGAGGTTTATATGAAAAAATATCTATTTTTAGCAGTAGCAAGTACAAACATCTTACTTTTTGGAGCTTTGGAAAATAAGCGAAATTTGACGGGCAGTTGTGAGCATTGTGGCAACGGCTTATCTAATGCATTTGTAAATGTGGTAAAAAAATGTCGTAGTTCTGTGGTTTATATTGAAACAAAGCAAAAAAAGGCGGCCTTAGAGTTTCAAGGCATAGATCCAATGGATCCATTTCAAAATGATCTCTTAGAGAGATTTTTTGGCGGGAAAAGAGGGGAGTTTCGAAATCAAGCCCCAGAGGTTCAAGGATCTGGAACAGGATTTATTGTATCTAGTGATGGCTATATAGTGACCAATTACCATGTGGTAAAAGATGCCTCTGAAATTAAAGTGGAGATCTATGAAGCGGATAACATTGAAAAAGAATATAAGGCTGAACTGGTAGGGTATGATCATCAGACTGATATTGCAATCCTTCATATTGATGAAAAAAATTTACCTTATTTAGAGTTTGCAGACTCAGATAAAATAGAGCCAGGGCAATGGATTGTTGCCATTGGTCATCCCCTAAGACTTAGAGATTCAGTAACTGCTGGGGTAATTTCGGCAAAACATAGAATGAATTTACAGATTACTGAACTTGGGGATTTTGTTCAAACGGACGCTTCTTTAAATCCAGGTTCAAGTGGTTCACCTTTGCTCGATTTAGAGGGAAGGGTAGTAGCTGTAAATACAGCAATTATTCCGCCATCTGGAAGAAATATGGGTGTGGGATTTTCTGTTCCAAGTAATATTGCGCAAATGGTTTATGATCAGGTAAAAACATCTGGTGTGGTAAGTAGGGGCTTTCTTGGGGTAAACATCCAGGATTTGACAAGCGATTTAGCAGAAGGTTTTGGTTTAACAAAAGGGACAAAGGGAGCTCTTATCTCTGAAGTTGCCGAAGGTTCTGCAGGAGAGAAGGCGGGCCTTCAAACCGCAGATGTGGTGATAGCATTTAATGGAGAATCGATTAAAGATGCAAATAGTTTTGCAACTCATGTAGGAAGACTTCCTTCAGGGAATAAATCTAAACTTACCATCTATCGAGCTGGAAAAAAGATGGATATTGAAGTTGTGCTTGGATCTAAGATGAAAGATGTATCTGCTGAGAGCGATAGTATTCATAAACTAGGGGTAATTGTAGAAGAGTTAACAGAAAGTGCTAAACAAAAGTATCAACTTAAAGCTACAGACTCTGGTGTTATCATTAAAGAGGTCATTCCAGGAAGCCTTGCTCACCGCGCCGGTTGGAAAGCAGATAGTGTGATTATGGCTGTAAATGGCGAGAAAGTTCGATCTATTACAGATCTTTCGAAAGCTTTGGAAAAATCCAAGGATGGGAAGAAGGTTGTAGCTCTTTTGAACTTTAAGGGACATGCGCTTTATTCTTCCATTTCTGTTTTATAAACAAATAGAGATTAAAGTTACGAGAGAAAATTTAACACAAAGGGACAAAGAGCACAAAGAAAGGCATTGAAATCTTTCTAAACTTTCAGCAACAAGAAGTAATCTTCTTCGGATCAAATCAGGACATGGATAGGGGGGATTGAAAATACAAAAGGATAGGTGTATTATGCATTCCTTTGTGTCTTTGTGCTCTTTGTGCCTTTGTGTTGAATCTTTATTAAAGGTTTTTCGTCTTCAACTCTTCCATACTAAGGGTACTAATCAAAGCCAATTTCAAATGACTATATCGATTCTAGAGTAAGTAGAGATATGACAGCTACGGTGGAAAATTTAACACAAAGGCACAAAGAAACAAAGACACAAAGAAAGGCATTGAAATCTTTCTAAACTTTCAGCAACAAGAAGTAATCTTCTCCAGATCAAATCAGGACATGGATAAAAGAATAGAGGGATTGAAAATACAAAAAGATAGTTTTTTATGCATCCCTTTGTGTCTT
>CAMCSI010000122.1 GCA_945877885.1 Chlamydia trachomatis | reverse complement strand
CTAATCATTTTTCCGATAAGATGTTTGTAACGCTCATCACTACCATTTACAGCAACTGCAGTATCCCCAAGCATTGTTTCAGGGCGGGTGGTTGCTATAACAAGTGTTTCATTTAAACCTTCTACAGGGTAAGAAAAATACCACAAATTTCCATCTTTTTCCTCATACTCCACCTCATCATCGGCAAGAGCTGTTTGAAGATGTGTATCCCAATTTACAAGGTAATCACCTCTATAAATAAGACCATCTTCATACATTTTTTTAAAAACAGATCGAACAGACATCGTTGCTTCTTTATCTAAGGTGAAACGCTCTTTTCCCCAGTCAGCAGAAGCTCCCATTTTCTTAATTTGATTTCTGATACGCTCTTTATGTAAATCTTTCCACTCTTCCACATGAAGAAGAAATTCTTCACGAGAAAAATCAGCACGTCTTTTACCTGTTTCTTTAAAAAGCTTTTTTTCAACCACAGATTGTGTAGCAATACCTGCGTGGTCAGTTCCAGGTATCCAAGAGGTTTCAAAACCGTTCATTCTATGAAAGCGAATAAGGATATCTTGAATGGAGGTTACTAAAGCATGCCCCATATGAAGAGTGCCGGTTACATTTGGTGGGGGCATAATAATGCAATAAGGGGGCTTTTTAGACAGTGGATCAGAGCTGAAATTAAATTCTATGTTTTTTTCTGTCTCTAAAGGATTATAGGGCTGTTTTAATCTGTCTTTTTTATTCATTTTTTATGTCTTCCAAGGAGATTCTGAGGTGGTTTTATTTATATAATAGTCAGCTTTTAACGGTTTTCCTAAAGCAGTATAGTAGATAAAAACGTTTTTGTAGAGAGTAATTTTTTCAAAAGGGAAGTGGTTGGAAAAGAAATCTTTGTTCAATTGGATCTTGCCTTCAATATAAAGTGGGCAGAGTGTGGAAAGGGGTGGGTAAGGGGCTTTTGTACATTTACTAAAATGTAAATGAGCGGCTGGTTCATCCCCTTTAAGTGCAAGGTAGCATCCGTAAAGAAAAAAGAGCTGACCCCTGGATCGATCTTCTGGGGGTACCAAAAAATATTCATCTAAATAGCTCAGATCTTTAGAAACTAAAGCAAGCTCGATTCTATAAATTTCTAAAAGATCATTTACCTCCCCTGAAAACTCCCTTTGCTTCAATTCTTTAATGATATGAATGACAGATGGGTCACGTTTAATGATTCCTTGCTCAATTTTTAAAAATAGGGGCCAAAGATGCTTTATAAATGGGTTAGGGGGTAGATCTTTTAATAATTTACCAGCAGAGGAGAAGTGGCGCTGCTTTTTCCCCATATAAATAAGAGAAAAGATAATTTGATCTTTAAAGGCTGCAAAATCTGGATCTAAATAAAGCTCATTTAACCTTTGCTGCTGACCTAAATGAAAACAAATGGCAACAATCATCTCTTTGTAGAGATTTGGTAAGCTTTTTCTAGCAAGGGGGGTGGATAAAAAATACAAAGATGGGTGGAAAAGGGGAAGCCCTAGAATAAGAGTGTGTGTATCTTTAAAATCTAATAGAGAAGGAAAATGGGAAAGTATTAATAGAGAAAAAAGGTAGACCCCTTTTCTTTGATTTACGGCAAAGGCGCATTCATGCAACCTGGTATGAATTTGATGCTTAATAAGATGAATGAATGGGTGATCTTTGTATCGTCTTAAGGCAAGCTCTAAACATTTTCCTTCCTCAGTTAGATCGTTCTTTTCTTTATAAATGAGTGATTTTCCTAGTAAAGAAAGGGGGGCGGTAGAAATTGTTTGCAATCCATCAAAAATAGCAAAGGCTTTTTCATAAAGAGAATTTCTAGAAAGGTGCCATCTTTTTTGCTTGGCTAGGTAAATAAAAGCCACACCGCTTCTAAATAAAGCCTCATGGGCCTCTTTTTGCCCTTTAAACGAATGGGCAATGCGGGAATATTCCTCTATCGCTTCTTTGAAATGTTTAGAAGCAAACAAAGTGTTGGGTACTGCAAGGCATCCGGCAGTTTTTTTATTCGAAGTGACGAAGATATCAATTTTTTGGAGCGAAAAATCCATATCTTCACAAGAAAAACCAACTTGTGAGCCCACAATAGGTAAAAAATCATCGTAGCTAAAAATTTTGGAATCTTTAATAAATAAGGTAATTGTTTGATCTCTTCTTTCTACTGAAACAAAGGTTTCTTTGTCATCTTCAAGAAAGCAGCCTGTTTTTTCAAATAAAATGACTTTTGAACGTGTTAATGAAACCCCTGGATGGTTTTTAGATCCAATATGTAAACTATAACCCTCTTCAAGATCTACTCGATCTTCTTTATCTGGAATATTAAAACATAAATTTATTCCGTAGGAGTTAGCTTTTAAAGAGACGTTACAAGTAATTTTTTGATTGCTAGTAATTTTTTCCTTTGCAATCATCAGATATTTCCATGATAAGGATTTGTGACCAAAGCCAAATGAGGAAAGGTTAGATGAAAGGATATTTTCTTGAATTTCCCAATCATTTTTATCTGTTATTTCTAGGGTCTTTTTAAAAATCCAAGAAGGATTTCCCTCTTCATAACCTTCAAGAGCTTCAAGAAGAACTTTTACTGAGCTAAATCTTTTGCTTGGGTTATCATCCAAACATTTTTTCACAATTTCATTAAGCTCAAAGGAGATATTTCTAAATGGAGCGGCCTCTAAAAGATCAAGAGGTCTTTCGTATTTTTTTGAAAGCTTGTATTCCTGCATAGTTCTTCTGTGAAAGGGCATACGAAGGGTGAGAAGTTGATAAAGAATAACACCAAGGGAGTAAATTTCTGAGGCAACAGAGGCTTTTTGCCCCTTTATTCTTTCAGGAGGAAGATAAGGAAGGGTTCCAAATACCTTTCCAGGTCTTGTTAGATCCCTATTTATTGAAAAATTTAAAATAGAGGGGATAGGACCTTCTTCTACATCATCCACATGGGTAGCAAGGCCCCAATCAACAATATAGACCTGTCCATGATTCCCTACTAAAATATTTTCAGGCTTTAGATCGCGATGAAGATAGCCGTTTGTGTGGCAATAGGAAACTCCTTGGCAAACATTTTGGAAAATATGAAGTAAAGCATTAATTGTCCAGGTTGTTTCACCGCTTTTTTCTTCCGTAACGCCATCTCTTAAAATTTGTTTTAAGGTTTTTCCTTCCACATAAGGCATGGTATAGTAGAGCTGGTCTTCATCTGCGTGAATGGCATAGACAGGAATAATGGATGGGTGAAACATACATGAGGTGATTTTTGCCTCTTTACTAAACCTATCTTTAATAATTTGATGATGTACAAGATCAGGTCTTGCCCTTTTGATCACAATTTTTCTAGAGGTAATTGGATCTTTGGCAAGAAATGTCTCACCCATTCCGCCAGTTGCAATCCTTTCGATGATTTCGTAATGGCCAATTTTTGCAGGAACTTTTAAAATCTTTTTTTTCGTTGTCATTGTTTTATTTAAGTTTTTACTAGATTCTACCAATTCTTATAAAAAAACAAAAGGTGAAAGGATGCTTGCTAACAATCACAAATTTTCATAGTATACAACCTATGAAAAAGAAAATATTGCTCACAGGGGATAGACCAACCGGTCCTTTACATATTGGTCATTATATTGGTTCGATAAAAAATCGTGTTGAAATGCAATCACAGTATGAAACTTATATCATGATTGCTGACGCTCAAGCAATTACTGATAATTTTGATAATATTGATAAGGTAAGAGAAAATGTATATGAGGTG
>CAMCSI010000121.1 GCA_945877885.1 Chlamydia trachomatis | reverse complement strand
CTAGTACTATGATACGTATCGATCTTGGAGGGACACGAGGAACTGCGCAGAGGAGGAGACAAGCTGCTTGGGATGATTCTTGGACTCTGAAACTACTGTCAAGAATATTCGAGGTGGACCTGTAAAGGAATTTTAATCAAAAAGCCCTGGGTTTTCTGGGTAAAAAAAAGATCTTCTCGTATTGAGAAGATCTTTTTTATTTACGTTTAATAAAAACGCTTACTTAGAAGCAGCTTGTGGTTTTTCCATGAGCACCTTTCTAGAGAGCTTGATTTTGCCTTGATCGTTGATATCGAGAACTTTTACAGTGATCTCTTGACCTTTTTGTAGGTGATCTTTCACATTTTCTACTCTTTCATGGCAGATCTCTGAGATATGGCAAAGACCATCTTTACCACCTGGTAGGGTAACAAAGGCTCCAAACTCTACGATACTTGAAATAGGTCCTGTATAAGTTTTGCCAACTTCAATTTCTGCGACAAGATTTTCGATCATTGCTCTTGCTTTTGCAAGAGATGGACCATCATTTGAGATGATCTTCACAACGCCGTCATCATTGATATCCACCTGACAACCTGTCTCTTCGATAATAGATCTGATCATTTTTCCACCTGGACCTACGATGATACCAATTTTACTTGGCTTCACTTGTAGTGAGTCAATACGTGGGGCAAAATCTTTTAAGCTCACTCTTGATTTAGATAAAGACTTGTCCATCTCATTTAAAATGTGAATTCGGCCCTCTTTTGCTTGAATCAAGGCAGCTTTCATGATGTTTTTTGTGATCCCTTCGATTTTAATATCCATCTGAAAGGCTGTGATACCTTGACGGTCACCAGTGATTTTAAAGTCCATATCACCGAGTGCATCTTCAAGCCCTAAAATATCTGATAAAATCATATATTTATCGCCTTCAAGGATTAATCCCATCGCAATACCAGATACTGATCTTTTTATAGGAACGCCTGCATCCATCATTGCTAAGCAACCACCGCAAACAGATGCCATTGAAGAGGATCCATTTGATTCAGTGATGTTACTTTCAAGACGAATTGTGTATGGAAACGCCTCTTCACTTGGAAGAACAGCGGCTAAGGCACGCTCTGCAAGCTTTCCATGACCCACTTCACGACGGCCAGGGGCACCTACACGACCAACTTCTCCCACAGAAAATGGGGGAAAATTATACTGAAGGTAGAATCTACTGATAAAATCACCTTCTAATGTCTCATAACGCTGACCCATTGAATCTCCACCTAGAGTACAAACCGCAATTGTTTGTGTCTCTCCACGTGTGAATAACGCATCACCATGAGTTCTTGGAAGTAAAGAAGTTTCAGCTTCGATATGACGAATCTCCGAAGGACCTCTTCCATCTACACGCTTTTTCTCTCTTAAAACTTTTTTACGAAGAACTTTTGCAAAGATATTCTTGATAGTGATCTTCATTCCAAGTGCTGATAATAAAGGTGCTTCAATAGTTAAGTATTTACCTTTTATCTCCGTTTCCACAGCTTTTTGCGCAGATTCTCTTTCCATCTTATCTTTAATTTCAAAAATCTTTTCTAAACGCTCTGTATAATCTTTCTCTATTTCATCAAAGATAGTTACAGGAGGGGTGGTGATTTCTGCATTAAACTTTTCTTTTCCAGCAACATTTTGCCAGTCTGAAAGCTTTTGAGTGATCTCTTTAATCGCCTCATGACCTTCTTCAATAGCTTCAATTACCTGCTCTTCGGTTAAAAAGTCGCAGTATCCTTCAATCATCAAAATCGCATCGTTTGTACCAGCAAGAAGAAGATCAAGTTTTGACTCCTTCATCTGCGCGATAGATGGGTTGATAATAAACTTATCACCAATCATCCCTACTCTAACCCCAGCTAAAGGCTTAGGGAATGGGATATCAGAAATCACAAGGGCTGCACTTGCTGCTGTAATGGCAAGCGGCTCTGGTGGGTGATTTTCATCATAAGACAATACATACACAAGAAGTTGTACTTCGTTGAAGTAACCTTCTGGGAAAAGGGGACGAATAGGTCTATCTATTAAACGACTAATTAATGTCTGGCCATCTGTTGGACGCCCTTCACGTTTAATGAATCCCCCTAAGGTTTTACCTGCAGAAGAAAATTTCTCTTGATAGTCAACTCTAAGTGGCAAGAAATCACAGTCAGGAGCGGCTGTCTTGTTTCCACAAGCAGTAGCTAAAATATAAGTATCCCCACATTGAAGCATAACTGCACCGTTTGCTTGACGTGCAATCTTTCCTGTCTTAAAAATTATTTCTTTACCCTGTATTTGAGCGCTAGTAGTTTTTTCTTCCATATGTAAGTCTCCATTCATTGATTTATGTTCTGATGCTGCGTTTTGTAAAGAAATTACTTACGAAGTCCTAGCTTTTGAATTAATTGCTGATATCTTGGTGTATCAGTAGAATTCAAGTAAGCTAAAAGACGGCGTCTTTGTCCTACGTGCTTAAGTAAAGATAGTCTTGTTTGATGATCTTTAGGAAATTCCTTAAGATGATCTTCCATCTCTTTAATTCTTTCAGTTAAAATTGCAATTTGAACATCGGCAGAACCAGTGTCTTTTTCATGCAATTGATACTTCTTTGTTATTTCGTCTTTTGTACTTTTATCTAAAGTCATTGTTTTTTCTCCTATTCATCAAGTTTAAACTGCATTCATTATAGCACGTGCTCTGTAATAAGAGCAATGAACTTTTTAGAGAAACAGTTTTTATTGAAAGTGCTGTTTGTGCATAATTTAAATGTACTTTAAGTGGGTAGTAGTGAATCAAAAATTTAATTTGTTCGATGAGACTGCAATGAGGATTGCGCTTAAGCAAGCTGAGATCGCTTTTTCAAGAGATGAGGTGCCGGTGGGTGCTTGTTTATTTTTGAATGGAAAGTTAATAAGTACAGGCTACAACCGTGTTCACGAGACAAAAGATGCCTCCATGCACGCAGAATTAATTTGTTTAAAAGAGGCGGCAAAGAGTTTATCAGACTTTAGACTTGAAGGCGCTATACTATATATTACTTTAGAACCATGTGCAATGTGTGCAGGTGCAATACATAATTTTCGTTTGAAAAAAGTGATTTATGGGGCGAAAGATTTAAGGGTAGGGGCCGCCGGTACATTATACAATCTTTTTGATGGAAACCATCCAATCCACAAAGTGGAATGTGTGGGCGGTTTAATGGAAGAGCAGTCAGCTGAATTATTACGAAAATTTTTTAAAATGAAAAGGGAGAACAAGAAAATGGATCTATTATTTGAAGAAATGATTAATCATCAAAAGAAAAAGCTACTCATGCTTGCACAGGAAATTGTACCCGGGGTCACAGAGGAAGATATCTTACAGCCGTTTGACTTTAAAGAATTAGAACAAAATCCAGATTTTAGATATGAAGAGGGGATACTTCATGGCATTTTATCTACTAAAGCAGCTTTTTTAGCTAAAATTTGAGCTTGAAGTTTATCTCCTTAAAATTTCAATTGTAGCTCCATTTTTGGTTGTTTATCCAACATTTCCCTTTTTTCGGAAACATTTATGTTGAAATGACCTTCAGCTAATTCAAGTTAAGTCATTTATAAAATTAATAATAATATATTTATAATAACGTTATAATTAAAAGTATATTTACATTCCATAATATAGATATTTTTAAACTAAATAAGATTAAAGGAGTAAAAAAATGCCTAATCCAGGGGATATAGTTGCTACAATACCATGCCCATCATTTCCTGAGGGGATGGTTGCATTTCGCATTA
>CAMCSI010000120.1 GCA_945877885.1 Chlamydia trachomatis | reverse complement strand
ACCACTTACTCCACACTCAATAATGGATTTTATGTAAGGATTTGCGATAACCCCCTGAATTCCAGTGAAATAATTTTTTTGCATGAGTTGAAAATACCCACCAAGGGTAAGGTAGTTAAATACCCCTCCCTTTAAATATCCAGTCACTGCAAAAGATGGATCCATTTTATAAAATCCATCTGCACCCTTAGTAACATTATAAGCAGGGATCCCAACAGATACATTTGTTTCAATCTCCCCAATTTTTTTTAAGGAGGGGTTATAAAACATGCTTAAGTCCACCTCCCTTTCCTCCCCTGTTGCACCTGTGATTTTTAACACCACATTATTCAACCCTTGTGCCAGTGGAAAATTTTGAAGTGTATGATTTCCCGCAGGAAGATCAAGTCTATTCACATCGATACCATTTACAATAATACGTACTTCTGAGGGAGCATTCAAAAAAATATCATGCCTGCTCATTGCCCCTACTGTTGGATCAGTAAATAGCTGACTATCTTTGGATATGTTTATCCCTATTAAGGGGGAAGATCCTTGAAATGCTATACCTAAAGGGTTGATCGAACCTAAGGAAAAGCTTGAGCGACTCTCTCTAAATTGTTTGGTGAGCAAAGCATTCCCAGGATTTACCCCCAAGGTATTATTGGCTAAAAAATAGCCAAAACCTGTTAAAATTGTATCTTTATAGTGAACACAGCAGTTAAAATTACCAAAAGTGGATATTCCAGTGGGGTTAAAATCATTGATAAAGTTATGTCGATTTCTTAAACCCGCCTCTACATTTAAGTAGCCACTAAAATTCTCTGGCTTAATTTTTTTTCCACCATGAGCATAACCTGCAACTTTAGGTCGTCTTACATCAGCATACTTCCTTCGCAAAAGATTTAATGCTACCTCTAAATAGATACTTTGGTTCACTGTAGAAAAGTTTATTTTGTAATTTGCATCCACTATTGGTGTATTTTCATACATAACCGCTATTTTATTTATAAAACTTTCAAAACATTTCACCCCTTCGACGGTGAGCTCATCATCTACTGCGCTGAATAAAGAGTCATGATCTAAAAATATTTCAGAGCTATCCTCATCAATAGAAATAGAAATAGTTTTATGCTGAGCATTATTTAGGTACAATGGAACTTCAATTTCGATGTTCATCGAAAATAAAAGCCCTTTTGAAGCCACAATAAAAAGAAAAATAAAATGCAACATTTTATTCCGTGATTCTTACACCTAAAACAGTAGATGGTATTTGTTTTTCATGAACTGGTATTTTAATCTCACGTTCTCCACCAGCAAGTAGTAACATCGATCCACCTGCATGTTTTACAAGAAGATCTTCTGATAAAAGATGCCATGCTTCTTTTTTTTCAGCAGTTGGAATGAGCAATTCTAATTCAAGATCTTTTGTATTTAAATGACGGTGCTTTGTCCCTTTATTTTGCAATTTAACAATGAAAAATTCCTCCCCTTCCACTTTTTTTCGATCGTAGGAGGTTACTTCAATTTTAGCAAAAGCCGCCTTTTTTGGTTGAACAAACACTGTACCATCAAATCTCACCCCAAAGGAAACCCCTGCAGCTCTTTTTCCCTCTCCTAAGTTTTTTTCATCAAAATCAATGCTTATGTTTTTTTCAGCAAAAGTAATACGGTAGGCTTTTTCAGCATCAAAATTACTATTACCTTTAAAAATCACACGGATTAACCGCTTTTCCTTAGGCTTTAAAACAACCTGTTTAGGATAAACAATTAAATCTTTGGTAGGCTCATAATGACTTACCCCATCGATATCTATCGCTCTTGCTTTAGTGGTAATACCAATAACCTTTTGAGATACATCATCATTTATGAGTGTATAGTACCCCTGACCTTTTGCGTGATCAATTTCAAGATTTATTGGGGAGATGGAAAGTGTAAATCCGTTCACAATAAATAGATTCAATAAAACAAATTTTAATCTCATGATAATCATCCCTACCCTATAGGTTTTAAATTAATAGTGAAAAAGGTGGAAAAATCTCCTCCTGTCACCATAGTTTTTTCAACGCACGGAACACAAATTCCTAATGAAATAACCGTATTGATCGGCTCTTTACTATTGGTGCTTGAGTAAATCGTACTTCCATTAAATACATGTTCTTTTGTGCTTTTTTTAATTAAATAAAATGGGATTTTTTTTGCCTGATTCATAAAGCAAAAATAAGAGTCTTCCTTATCCTTGGATGAAAGAATGAGCTCAACTGGCTGTTTGGTATTTGAATAAAAAATCACATCACAAACATGATCTTTTTCAATTCCATTAAGCATCTCTTTCATAGAAAAGTTCTGCACTTGCTCAAAATAAAACACTGAAATCGTTGATTTATCAGGAAACTCTGCTTCTAAATCGATGATTAGCCCTTTGCTATGCAGATTGCAAAACAAAAGGTATAAACTGATCAAAAAAAATCTTCGAAACATAAAAAACGGTAGTAAATATTATTATAACTACCATAGCGGCGGCTCTTAGAAAAATCAACTAAAAACTTTAATTAGATCGTAAAATGTAACGTAAGCAAAAAAGATGATGATCAATGCGACAAAAGGAAGCACCATTTTCTGCATCGTTTTAGCTTTGATCCTCTTTTTGGTAATCACTTCATACATGGTAAAGCAAATATGCCCACCATCTAGGACAGGAATAGGTAATAGATTCATAAACCCTAGGTTTAATGAAATCATCCCAAGCCAGTACATTCCAGTTAATGCGCTGCTTTTTGATCCATCGTGCACAATTTTCACCATTCCAACAGGTCCTGACATATGCTTAGGGCTGATTGCGCCAGAAAAAAGACCTTTTAAGCTAAAAATTATATCTGCAAACACATCTTTTGCCTGAGCAAAAGGGCCTGGATTATAGATGATGTTTTCATCTTTAATCATTACACCGGAGAAAAGGGTTTTTTTATCCATAAGCTTTGCGGCCCCTTCCTTATCAGAAGACAAAGATATTTTCTCCAAACTCTCTGGACTTGCCTTTTCTAAGTAACGTTTAAAACTAACCGGCTCTGTAGGCTCTAAAAATCGAAATGTTCTAATACTTTTGGATTCATCGCTTCCAATGGATGCCTCCATTTGGGCAATAATATCCTTATTTAAACCAGATAAAAACGCCCCATCCCCATTTTTCCATAAAACCTGATCAATCTCTTCATTAGATACCATCACCAAACACTTTCTTGTCGAGATTGCTTTATAAAAATCTTCTGCATGATTAACCTTTATCCCAGATACAGCAATGATCTTATCCCCCTTCATCAAGGAGTTTTCATTTAATCTCTCTTCCGCCTCAATAAATGAAAGCTCTTGTGTAACGTACAAGCCATCGCTCACAAAATAAGGGATAAAGTAAGTACTTGCTAAAGCGCCCTCTAAATGCATCTGTCTTTTATAATCAACAAAGGCATCTTTTTGCTCTTCTGAAAGCTTTAAATCACCAAGTAAGACCCTTGGCACTTGTAAATGAAGTTGTTTACCATTTCTATCCACAGTGACTAAAGCAATATCTTTATTAATCACATCTGAGAGTTGAGATACAGAATAAATAATATTTCCATCTACATAAACAATTCTATCCCCTTTTTCAAAAGAAGTATTTCCAAGCGGTGCAAACTCCTTTTTCCCATCAATATAGCCAGCAGATACTACATAAGAGGCAGAAGATAATACACCCATACTCTTCCACTCATTAGGAACCATAAGCGTAGGATCACTAGCCTCAGGTGTATAAAAAGCTGCCTTTGTTGT
>CAMCSI010000119.1 GCA_945877885.1 Chlamydia trachomatis | reverse complement strand
AGATATCAGCAGCAGTATTACTACATGCTTCAGCAGGCAAATATGAAGACGATGAACACTATGGCTGACAGAATTAAAGAAGCATCTGGAAGCATCGCCAAAGATAAGCACTACTCATTGATTGTTAACAAAGATCAAGTATTTCATTTTACGCCAGATTTAGAGATCACAGGGGAAGTTATTATTAAACTTGATGAACTGTTTAACACTGAGACTGCAAATATGGAAAAAGTAAAAGCTGAACTTTCTAAAAAAGGTGCTGCTAAGTAATGTTTGTTCCAAAGTGCTACACTTTAAAAGAACTTGCCTCACTTGTTTCTACTGACTACAGTGGTAATGGAGAAATCGAAGTTTCGGGTGTAAGTAATTTGGAAGAGGCTACAAAAACTGAGGTGACCTTTCTTGCAAATGATCGGTACACCTCGTTTTTAAAAAAAACTGGTGCTGGTATCATTTGTGTAGATAGAAAAACCGAACTACAGCCTGATAAAAGCTATCTTATCTCTGATGATCCTTCGTTAACTTTTGAAGCCATTTGTGATCTTTTACTACAAGATCATTTTAAAAGTGGATTTTCAAACATCCACCCTACTGCCTGTATTCATGAATCAGTCTTTATTGGTAAAGATGTTGAAATTGGCCCTTATGTTGTCATCGATAGGGCTGTGACGGTAGGAGATAGAACGATCATTCGCCCTCATGTATATATTGGACCCAAATGTACAATTGGAGATGATTGTATCATTCACTCAAATGTAAGTATAAGAGAAGATTCCCATTTAGGAAATAGGGTGATATTACAACCTGGTTGCGTGATTGGAAATTGCGGATTTGGCTATTCCTCGAATAAAAAGACAGGTGTTCACACAAAGACTAAGCAACTTGGCTCTACTGTATTAGAAGATGATGTAGAAATTGGCTCAAATTCTTGTGTAGATCGCTCAAGATTTGAAAAGACGGTGGTTAAAAAAGGAACCAAAGTAGCTAATCTTTCTATCATTGGACACAATTGTCAAATTGGTGAGCATAATTTAATTTTATCTCAAAGTGGTTTGGCTGGATCTGTAAAAACAGGTAACCATGTGATCATCGCCGCTCAATGTGGGGTTGTAGGACATACAGAGATTGCCTCTGGTGTAAAGCTTATTGCAAGATCGGCGACCTCAAAATCCTTAACAACACCCGGCGGATATTATGGCGGAACCCCCGCTCAACCCTTGATGAAGGCAGTAGCTGAGCTTGTGGCTATAAAAAAACTTCCGGAAGTACTAAAAAAACTTAAAAAAGCAGAAAAATTTCTTGATTCCCTCGAGTCCTCATAGACTTTAAAACCTGAGGTTGTAAAGAATCTTTAGATAGGGTATCCTTAGGTAAATAAAAGTCGAAAATATCCTAAAAGGCATAGGTTCCTAATGATAAAATACTTTATTAAATCAGGGTTGAACTTCTCTGAAATTGATGCCCCTAAGGTAAACTGCCTGATCAATGCACCAAATGCTAATTTAGACTCTGTAATCGAGGTGGCTAAGCTTATAAAGATTGAATCCTCTGAAATAACTGACTCTTTGGATTTGATGGAAATTCCTCGTGTGGAGAAAATTAATAATACCACCTGCGCAATTTTTACAAGATTTCCAAATATGGAAGAAAGTGGAATTTACACCTCCCCTCTTACCATGATATTATCTGAGGATTACTTTGTTACGATTTCCCCTTCAGCATGTGAATTAGTTACAAGTGTCATTAACAATCCTTCCGATTATAACCCATCTAAAAAAACTCAGTTTTTACTTCACATTCTTTTACTCATTATTCAAGGGTATACAAGAGTGATAAAGAAAATTCGTACAGAAGTGGTTCTTTATGAAAAAGCGTTAACTAAAGTTAACGAACGTGCTATCACTGAACTTACCCATAAAGAAGAAAACCTAAATCAGTGTCTTAATGCCCTTCAGCCATTAAAAACTGTGATCGAAGATCTACTCACAAATAAGTATATTAATTTGGAGGAAGAGGATCAGGATCATTTAGAAGACATTCTACTTGGGGCAGAACAAGCTGAGGTTTTATGTGAATTAAGTATACGTATCATCGCCTCGTTAAGAAATTCCATTCAAGTGTTAATGACAAATGAGTTTAACGGCACCATAAAATTATTAACTGCTTTAACCATCATCTTAAATCTTCCGACAACCATTGCCAGCATATACGGCATGAACGTACACCTCCCCTTCCAAGATTCAAAATGGGCCTTTGAAATTGTTATCTCCTTTATTATTGCTTCATTTCTCGGAGCATTCTACTTCTTCCAACGAAGACGCTGGCTCTAGTATTGGAGCATGAATTCTAGGGAGCTTAGAAACAAATTGGTATTTCTTCATAAAGGAAATCATTTCTTTGCATAGCGCAAACCGCTCAAGCAATATTGGATAATGCACCAGCATATTGCTTGCTTTTATAAATCCACATCCCGCCCGTTTAAGTTCGATATCCCGTTTAAGGTCGATTAATGGTGATTGATCCCCTTTTCTTCTTAGACAAAGATACTTTGAGATTTTACAAACTACCTCTTTTAAATTCTCACCGATACCCCTAAAATAGTTCAACCTCTTCTCTTTGAAAAAATTAAAAGCCTGCTCACTATTTATTTCACTTAGAAGAAGTGCTTTTATAGCACGATTGTATTGAAGAGTCTTTATTTCCTCATTAATATATTCATCAAGTACCAAATCCTTTGAAAAGGTTATATCCTTAGTAAAACGGCTAAAAATACCATGGATTTTGATTAGTTTTGCCTGATGTAATTCCCCTAGCTCAGAATCAGTTATTCCTATTACCTTAAGTATTCTTAACAATTTCTCATTAACCCCTCTTGAATAATAGATCTCTAGCTGAAACATTCCCAAAAGATTAATTCTTGTTCCAGCAATCACAAAGTTAGCAAAAGCATCTAAATCAGCTAACACACCGCAAGTATTTCTACATGAAGGTGTTAATCCCTCTAAAATGGTTATATCGCGAGCCAAAGCGCTCATCATTGAGCTTACATACTCTCTAGTATCTATAGCTTCCATAGATTTTCTAATTAATGTTAAGAATATATAAATTTATAGAATTTACAAAAAAATATCAAGTAAAAAATTTAAAAATTAAAAGATATCTTTCTTTTAACATTTGCAGTGTCTTTTTCCGAGCCAGGGCTTTTATTCTCTCTATTTTTTTGTGCAGAATCTCTGACTCTATTGGATGTAACTTGTGCTTCAGCTGATGAATCTGGTTCAGAATCTGGGATTTTAAACGCTTCGGTACCCTTTAGTTGATCCCTATTAGCATCCAATCTAGGGGACACAACATCCTCTAGTACCTCTTTCCAAATCTGACAATGAGATGATAATGATTCATCTATATCATATTTTGGACTACGCTCTTTTTTTCCACCTAACCCTGGTTTTTTAGGAGTTTTAATAATTTTTAATTGCTCCTCAATAATTTCTTTTCTAATCTCTAATGTGGATCGATCGTTTATTAATTCCTTTGCTTCACTGATAGCGAGTTTATAAGCATTGTTGACACTTTCAATACGTTCGATAGCTGCTTGAAAATGATTTTTTATATGTTTTTGTAAACTTACTGTTGCTTCAATTGGTTTAATTTTTCCAATAAGAAGTTTTTTAAAAACCTCTAATGCTAGGGGTTTAACATATTTCTCCATGTTCGAGTCGGTATGATTAACATGTGTAGGAAGTGCATCGGTTCCACAAAGTTTCACTGCAAGCTCTCTAGTTTTAGCATCTAAAATATCTACGATAAGATGCTTGCTCATAACTTCATGCACATGTTCTTTGGTTTTTTCACTCTTCATTTTTTTTAAACCTGGGGAGTCTAAGCCAA
>CAMCSI010000118.1 GCA_945877885.1 Chlamydia trachomatis | reverse complement strand
TAAAAAATTCAAGCGGTAAGGCAAGAGAAGATGCAAAAAAATTTATGTATCAAATACATAAGCGTAAACAGAGATTAGAATATATTGCGGCCGTGATCGTAAAAAAGCAAGGATCGTATCTTCTTGGAGAGGGAGATCTCTTACCCTTGCTACGCAAAGATATGTTAAAAAAGCTTGATATTTCAGAAAGTACACTATCGAGAATTCTTTCAGAAAAATATATGGAAACACCCATCGGCATTTTTCCATTAGGACATTTTTTTACAAGAACCGCTGGATCGATCGCTGATGATGGATCGATAGAAAAAGCAAAGAAAGTTTTAAAAGAGCTTATTGCGGCAGAGAATAAGAAAAAACCCTATGCAGATGAACTGTTAAGAAAGTTGCTACTTACAAAAGGTATCGTCTGCTCAAGAAGATCGGTTGCAAAATATAGAAAGGCTTTATCCATTCCTGGAGTTTATCATCGAGCTTTTAAATAGCAGGGTTCATCTAGAAAAAGGTATGTTTCATCTTGATGATTCATTCCTTGTAAATGCTTTGCTGAAAAGACTTTAAATGGGCAGGTGGAAAAGTCAAGGGGCTTTGTATTTTTTTGATAGGAAGGGTAGTGTCTATAATTGCCATAAATTAATAGTTTTTCTCCCCCTTCAACATAAAAAGTGTTTAATTCCTTTAAAAGCTGAAGATGAACAAAGAGGCAATGATCTTCTAAGTAAACCACAAAACTTTCTTTATTCAACCCTTCTGCTAAATCTTTGATGAGCAGTGGTAGGGGGGAGTCTTCTTCAATAGGGACAATGGTAAGTAGGTGTGCTTTGTTTTCTTTTTTAGCAAAAAGGTCCACCTTATTTTTGAAAGAGGTTTCTTTATCATTTAGCAACAGATACATATGGAAGTTATCGTAATCTTGGTTAAGCATTGCCTCTATTGACCCCAGGGCAAAAGGGTCCTCTTCTTTATGAATATGAATAAAATTAAATTCATGGTTTGAAAGATACATCTCATTACTAGATGGGGAGATCTTTTCTGGTTTATCTCTCTTCATAAAGAGAAAACCAACTAATAGAAGAGGAATTATCCATAAAACTTTTTTCATAGATCAGCTATTTATCATATACTTGTTGTAGAAATTTCCATCGAAAAGAAGAGGTATTTAGCTTTTCGAGCCCACCAGATGCAACTAAAACGATTTCTTTATCAGTCATCCCTTCCACAAACTTTTCATTAAAATGAGAAGAACGTTTTAGATAGTTTATACATTTATTAAATGTCATAGTTTTTTTCCAGAGCCTGATCGAAAGATAACCGAAATAGATTATAAATGGAAGGATAGAAAAGGGGATTAAAAAAGAAAGTAGTATAAAAAGAACCGTTTCATGGGTGGAAATTACTATAGGGCTAAGGTGTTTTCTCAATTTCGAGGAAGAGGTTTGATAAGCGATTATCTCTTCAAATTTTGGTTCATTAAACATGGCTCTTTTTGCATGGACGAGTTCATGATTTAACACCTCGTGATAAGAAACAAAAAGCAAAGAGAGCTTTGATGGCTCTTTGATAATGGAAAGAGTAGTTCCTGCGGCTTCAACGATAAGGGTAGAGGCTGCATGAAAAGGGAGGCTCTTAGATTTAAGAGATAAGGTAGCCCCATTTAAAGCTTTCATAGAGCCTTTAAAAGGTAAGTATTTTTTTGGATCTTCAATTATTTTTTTTACTAACTTGACTCGTTCAAAAAATTCTTTTTCAGACTCTTCTGGTCCAGGTATAAATCCATCATTATATAAACTTTTCATATAATTAATGATAATTACCAAGCGTATATAAGTGCAAGTTTATAACTTTGATAATCGAATTTATTATTCAAGTGCATTAATGGCCTTGAAAAGCTAAACCCTTGGGATAAAGTGATCGTATCATCAATAGCGTAGAGAAAAGAGGCTTTAAAGCCCCAAAAGTTAGAATTTGAAACTGCCGTTTCACTGATAACTTCCACCCCGGTACCATCTGGCACAATAAAATAAAGTCCATAGTTATCAGGGTTATCGATCCCTATGCCAGAGAAGTCTACGTAGGGGATCGCTTGAGGTTGCACAAATTGAAAGTTGAGGTCAAATGACCAATCGTTTTTCTTCCGAATTTCTCCCATTGAAACCCCTGCATACCCTGCAAGATTGTCTTTTCTATTATTTAGAATTTCGTAGTTTGAAGCTGCAGTGTTGATTAAAAAGGCACCGTAAATGACAGTTACAGCATTAAAGAAAGGGTTATCAAATCTATAACCTAAAATAAATTGACTATTAAGAAATTCATGCATTCTATCTAATCTGTCATTAGTGAATTCTTTTGTATCCCAGTCAATGATGGAATATTTTGCATAAAATCCAGTATTACAGATGTTTAATAAGCCAGTTTCAATTATAAAGGAAAAATAAGAGGCAACTTCATTTACAACAAATGGAGCTGCATAAATATAAAAATCGCCATAATTATTGGTTGATTGATTGTATTTGAGTAAAACCCCATCCATGATGGCTCCAAATTGGATTTGTGAATCAAAGGTATATCCTATAAACCTTCTGCCAAATTCAAGCTCTGTGGTGGACATCTCTGTTTCAAAAATTCTTAACCCAAAGAAAGCTCTTTCTAAGAATAAAGAGTCAAAATTACCGTTGTACGTACCCATATTGTTATCGAATTCAAGTTTTGCAGACGCCCAAGTTAAATCTGTTTGGAAATCAAGCATTAAGTTAAATTCTATATCAAATTGGTTTTCAGGAATAAGTGGATGTAGAGAATCAGGCCCTAAGTTTTTTATCCCATTTTTCTGTTCAGAAAGGGTATAATATTCAACTCTGATATCTCCACTGATTGATAGCGATCCACCACGTTCATCAATGGTAAGGGCACGTTTTGTGGCGATCCATTCTTTTAACGCTTCAAGGTTTTGATCTTCAGCTGCCCCGAATAGAAAAATAAAATGGATTGGGAGAAAAAAGGTAGCAAGAAGTTTTTTCATATTGACAGCTTTAATATATAAACCTATTGTAAGGTAAAACTTTTTTTAGGTAAAGATTTTTGGTATTTAGATTTTTATTATCCTTATTTATATTAACTTCCTCATTAATATTTGGATCTTCTAGTGAACCGTATATTGACAATCAAGAGGTGATTGTTCAAAAGCTAAAAGGATTGATCATCTCTGGAGATGATTTTCCTTGTCCTGATTATGTGATAAAGACAACAACAGGTGTTTTGTTTTATAGAATTAACGTGCCAAAGAATATGAGCGATCAAGCTAATTTTGCAAAAAATTTAGAAAGAAGAGCCATTGGCAGACCGACTACTTTTTCAGACATTAATAAATACAAAAAAGAGATCGCTAATTATTATTTAAGATATTGCAATATTCACGTTGCAGTAGTACTTCCCGAGCAAGATTGTACTAACGGTGTGGTAGAATTACGTGTTGTAGAATCTAAGGTGGGAAGTATTTCTGTCACAGGAAATACCCATTTTTCAGATGATTACTATTTGAATAAAATCAGTTTGGGAAAAAGTAGTTTGCTCGACAGTAAACAAATAACAGCAGATTTAAGGCGCATTAATAATAGCCCCTTTGTGAAAGCTGATGCGGTCTATAAAGCGGGGGAAAATCCCGGTGAAACAGATATTGAGCTTGTTGTAAAAGATAAAAAGCCTATTCAATTTTATGCAGGTGCTGATAACACTGGATTTAAAATTACTCAGTATTCTCGTTTGTACATAGGATTTAACTGGGGCAATATGTTTAACCAGGATCAACTCCTTGCCTTTAATTACACAGCCTCTCCTAATTTTCAAGATTATCAATCATTTACACTAGATTATACAGCTCCATTGCCTAATGAAGATGCACTAAGAGTTTTTGGAGGCTATTCTTATATACAGGCATCTAAAGATATTCCACAAACAG
>CAMCSI010000117.1 GCA_945877885.1 Chlamydia trachomatis | reverse complement strand
CCATTTTGGTTTACCCCAGGAAGAATCACCACTTGACCTACTTCTGATTGAACGGGTTCTGCAGCGGCACGTATTTCTGGATCCGCTTGTAATTCGGCAGCTGCATAATAAAGAGCCCAGCGATTTTGGCTTACCGCAGCAAGAACCACTTCCTTATCTGCTTTTAATACATCAGATGCAAACTCAAGAGCCCAGCCATGTTGCCTTACCGCAGCAAGAACCACATCCCTATCTGCTTTTAATTCGGCGGCTGCATACCGAAGAACCCAGCAATTTTGCCCTATCGCAGCAAGAACGAAATCCCTATCTGCTTTTAATTCGGCAGATGCATAATCAAGAGCCCCGCCATATTTCCTTGCAGCAGCAAGAACCACATCCCTATCTGCTCGTAATTCGGCAGATGCATACTGAAGAGCACAGCCTTCTTGCGTTACCGCAGCAAGAACCACTTCCCTATCTGCTTTTAATTCGACAGATGCATACTGAAGAGCATGGCCATTTTGCCTTACCTCAGCAAGAAACCAATTCCTAATTGAATCTGGTAAATAAGTATGCCTGATATTTTGTAAATTAAGATGCCTAAGCCGCGGTAAGCTAGCAATTGAATCCGGTAAACTACTAATTGGATTATCCGATAAGTCAAGATGTTGAAGATTTCTAAATCTACCAATCTCATCCGGTAAATGCCTCAATCCTTCCCCAGATAAATCTAATCTCGTAATACCCCTCAGCACCTCTTGGTTTGCATCATCTGCAAACCAGGCCCGTATTTGTTGTGGGGTTGAATTTGCAGGGATTGCAAGCCCTTCTCCACGTAAAACCTCGGTAAATCTTTGCAGGGCACGATCTTTACCTTCCCCAATTATTTGACCTGTATTTGTTCCTTGTAGTACTCCATAAACATCCTGAATAGTACTTTCCCTATTAAATCTAATTGAATCAAGGGACGCTGTATCGGTACATACACGTTTAAATAAGGAATTTATTAATCTAATTGATTCAAAATTTAAATTTTGAGTATTTATTTTCTGGGGTAATTCACCTTGTAAATAAGAAAATACATCAAGCCTCTGTACTTTTCTAAGCATCCCAAGTTTTGCATTAGGGTCGATTACTGTTAGCCCCCTTGAAACTCCAGCTAATTTTCCAGGGACAAACCCTGCTATTACTCTAAATAGATCAAATGGTAGTGTAACTGATGATCTTGGTTGAACCATCCCAACATCTTCATCATCAGCAGGAGCTCCTCCTCCCCCTCCAAACACTTCCCCATGAGGAATTATATTTCCAGAAACACGAGTAAAATTTGTAATACCTGCCATTTTTTTTCTCCTATTTTTATTATTTTAATTATTAAATAAATCATAATTTTATAATAAATCGCTTTTTAATAGCAAGTTTCCATTGTAAGTTCTAAGCGTTTTTTAGAAATGTCCCCTTTTCGTTAAATAGAAACGACCCCTTTTGGTAGTGCAAAGGGTAACAACTACCCCCAGCGCTAATCTGAAAAGATGTATTTGAATGAATGTAAATGAGTTATTTCATTGAATATGAACGAGTTAGTAAGTAAGAATGTCAAGTCAAGTCATAGGAAAAATCTTAATATAAACCTAAGTTGCTTATATTCTATATGTTAACCTAAGAAAGAAAAGCCCCCCTATTTTTTCAAGAAATCAGGTGGGTTATAATGGCCGCTATCATATAGGAGCATATCACTTGTATTTTTTATAACACTTATGATATAATTATTATTTAATTGATATTTTAAAAGGATTTATATGAGTTTTTATATAGAACATCCTCTTCAATCTCAAGGACCCACGGATGGAGGGGCACTTTCAGCCGCTACAACTATCCAAAAGCATTTAAGAGGCCATTTCACTAGAAAAGCTACTTTACCTAGTCATTTATTCCCCCAGTACCTACATGAATGTAGTAAAGCTCTTGGATCGGGATCTAATTCAATGAAAAGAGCTGAGGGAGGGACAACTTGGGTATACCTACCCGAGGGGGGTATGAGTGGGGTTGTTTTAAAGCTTTCCTATAGAAAAACGGCTATTACTCGTTTCCATCAAATGCAAGAAGTAAGATCCATTTTAAGAAAGTTCAATACCTCTGATTTAATAATTCCCAAGGCGTTTTTGTGCAGAGAATTTCTTGTTGAAGAGCGACTTCCAATCAATGTGAATGACTACCACAATATGGAGATATATCTAAAAAATATACCATTATTTAATAATGCTGTTCGTGAATTAACAAAATTATTTTCAAAAGGATACCTTGATGATTTGATTGGATCGAACCCGTGGAATTCCCTCTCATACATTGATGGCGTGTATGGCTCGATTCGCTATGATAATCTACCTTTGTATATTGTAGAAAAAAATGGAAAAAGTGTAGGAAAAATAGGTTTAATTGATCTTGAACACATGCAAAAAAAACCAAGCTCCGCCGGTTTACAAACACTTGCAAGGATTTTCCCATATCACTTAGATATTATTATAGATGAAGCAAGGAGTCTGGGAATTGGATATCCTGGAGATTTTATTATTGATGAACGTTCTGGTGAAAATTCTCTAGATGCTGCTGCAAACAGAGGGATAAAATATCTTCAAGTTGGATTTTCAGATCACATAGGTTTTTTAAAACAAAAGGGTATATCTAGTGAAAATGCTCACCTACCTTTTGAAATTGCCGTTGAAAAAATTGCAGAGTTATACCCTCTTGTCGAAAACGAATTGGTAAAGATTGATCAAAACGGAGTCAACCAAGTGTATATTGGACTCAAAAATAAACAGCACCCAGAAGGTCATTTTGAAAAGGGATTTTTGAAACAAAGTACAGAGAAAATAGCAAGCGAACTTGCAGCGGTGATAGTTCCATTGGTCATTGACCATATAACTAACCTAATTAATAAGTATCAAAAGGATAAATTAAGCCATCTTTCAGACAAGGCGATTTCCGATTCTCAGCTGGTCGATCTTAGATCACTTGATTTAAGAAAGTCTGAATCTTTTAGTGAGGAATTGGCTAAACTCCTATCAGATAATTCAAAAATACAGTTAAGTGAAAGTCAAAATATAAGAAAGCCTGAATCGGAAAACATTGTAAAGCAAATCACTCACTTTATCCTGGATAAATTAGTGGAAGCTGGGGAAATTCACCGGTTTGCCCCTGCATACCCTGGTAAAATGGCAGTTTCTTGGATACGCTATTAATTCTAGGGCTTAACCTCTAATGGAAAAAACATAAGAGAAGATGTTGCGTTACCAATTCGTCTATGAACTGATAAATAAGCAGCTGCGCTTTTCCTGTCTTTAAAAAAGGCTCGGTAGGCTGGATTTTGAGTTCCTGTAATCAAAGGGATGGAGGATCCATGAGAATCAAAGATTTCTACCGACTCATCTTCATTTACTGCACACATGAAAGATGCAGTATTGGCAAGCATTGCCCCAACCCTTCCTTTTCCAATTCTATTTAAAAGTAGTTCATATCTATCAAATTCAACCTTACCTCTTGAATCAAGAGACTCTATTACATCCCCTTCAAGAGCTACAACTTCTTCATTGATAGCAAAAACCTCATCAAGATCAGTAAGATTTTGCATTTGTTCTGACCCAAGTTTTAGGTGTCTTATCACACCATCTTCTAGGATTTGATTTAACGTTTTACCCGTTTCACGCACCCTTTCCACAAGTGCAGCAACAGTCATTGATCCACAACAAAAATCTGCTCCTCCTTTTTGTATATCAAGTTCCTTACTTTCAAAATTTTCTTGACTGATTCCATCTGCAGCAACCTCTCTCTTTGTAAATAACTGAGCAGCCATTTCAATTTCAGTATCATAAAAGAAGCCTTTCAATTGATAGGTAAATACATGGTTAGAAGGCAATCTTTGAAGTTGTTGTAAAAGTCTTATAACTCTTTGGGGATTCTGTCTTTTAACAAGACCAATAAAATCTT
>CAMCSI010000116.1 GCA_945877885.1 Chlamydia trachomatis | reverse complement strand
ATTGGTCATAGCCCAAACTCTGATTTCATTGATGGTAATTTAAAGCGGGATGAGGCAGGCTATATTAAAGTAAATGGATTTTCTAGCGAAACATCCATTCCAGGGCTGTTTGCAGCAGGTGATGTTTGTGATAAAAAGTATAGACAAGCTATTACCTCTGCTGGTATGGGTTGTATGGCTGCACTTGATGCAGAGAAATTTCTTGTTGAGAGTGAGAGTAAGGTAAATCACTAGGAGAGGTAAATGAAAGGGCGCATTTTCACAGTTATCGTTTGTATACTCAATCTTCCTATTTGGGCGTTGAAAAGCGATCCATGGATTCTTCCCCCGTATGAATTTGAAGCAAGTGCTCTTTATGCGTTTTCTTATTTTCCATCTGTGGATTCAGCGGAAAATCCTACAAATTATAGCTCTTATATAAATCAGATGGTTTTAGAAATAGGTGGATCTGCAACAACTGAGCTGTTTTTAGAGCTTGAGGTTGAGTTTGACGATACAAGAAGACTTTCGTTTAACCTTGAATCAGTGGCCCCATCAGTAAAATATCAATTAATGAATGATCTAACCGGGGATATGGTAGCCCTTGTTGTTGGAGGCTATTTTAGATATGTTCCTTATGATAGACTATCGGATGTTGCAACACCTTATAGCGGAGAGTATAATTTTGATTTAACCGGCTCTATTGGCAAGGAATTTAACCAATATGAAAAAATCACAGGATCGTTTTACGCCTTGTTAGATGTAGGCCTTGCAACAGTTGGAAAGCCTTGGATTTTAGGGGATCTTATGGGACAGTGCTGCTTTTTGAAGAAAAATTTTTTCGCAATGGGCGCGGAAGGTTTTTTTGGCTTTGGTAATCAAATGGAGGTAAATATTGATTCCTTTAATGGTTATGCAAATATATCCCATAATTCTTTAGATGTGAAAGCAAGTTATAAGTATAAGTTTGATGTTTGGGGGGCTATTTCTTTAATATACAAAAGTCGCGTATTTGCTTACAGATACCCTGCAGATCTAAATTATATAGGCGTAAAATATGAGCTTACATTTTCATTCTAGATAAATTCGTGGGAAAAGAGCTCTTTAATCTCTTTTGCCGTAGGGTAAGGGGTGGCAGATGCATAGTAATCTGTGGTGATGTGGGCAAAACCTAAAAGTCCAGAAATTACCTTGATTCTTTCACTCTTTGATTCAATTTTTTTAATATTTCCACCGCAAATACCAACATGAAAGCCCATCTCTTTTTTTGATGCTTCAGAAAAGCTCTTTTCAAGCATTGATTCAAAGATCTTTGTCTTACCCTCATAAAGGGACGCTGCAAGCTCATAAAGACTCTCAGCTAAGGCAAAAGCTTCTAAACTGATCTCTCCTGGTGCCTTTTCCCTGAATTCGACAAGAGATTCCCTTTTTAGTGTTTTGACAAGTACAGGTTGATGTTTTTGAGCTTTTTGAAGAAGAGCCCCTGCAAATTTTAAAAATTTCATGTTGTTTTTAGAGGGTCTTGATGCATCAATATACCCATCTAATCGAGCTTGTAAATCATTCACTTTTTCCTGTACTTCAGCATCAGATAAAAATGGACTGGCGTTGGCGATTTCCTCAGCCTCTTCAGCAAACGAAATTACCGTATTTCTCTCCCGTAAATGATCACACTTTTGAGAAAGTTTCGCCACCAAATTTCTTTTTTTTTCAATCGTGTCAAGCAATGAGGAGTCAGAAGGATCAGATAATGAGGAATCAATTTTTCTAAGACGAAAAATAAATTGTTTCAATGTATCTTTAGGGATAAGAATATTACACTCTAAAGCATCAGCAATGCTTTCAAGATCTTCCTCATGGTTAAAGACCGGAAACTTTATTTGCAACTGCTGCTCCTTCATCTATTTTCCTTTGTTTACCATTAATTAGACATTTGATTCCAGATTTATTTTTAAAGAGAAAGTTCTTCTGTCCTACCGATGAACTGATTGTTTTCATTTAAGGGGTGAGAAATATCGGATAGATGAACTGACGAGTAAATCCCTCTAGTTTGATGATTTATTGGGCTTGTTGGAGGTGATGCCCAGTTGGAATCTTCATCACTAGAGGTAGGGGGTGATTCCCAGCTAGAATCTTTAACAGATTCCTTTAATGGTAGAGGTAGGGGAATCTTGATCGCTCGATTAAAGACAGCATCAATCCCTTTGTCAGAATCTAAATTCTCATCCTTAGGACGTCTCCACTCTAAAGTATTAGGAAAATCCATAGATTTGGCTCGTGTATGATTTCTGAAAACCTTTTGTCTTCGCTCCGGAACTGGATTCTTCATAGGTGTTGTAATTGGTAAAGATGGCATATCGTTTTCCATTGCTGAATCTTCATCACTAGAGGTAGGGGGTGATTCCCAGTTAGAACTTACATCCGAATCTAAGTCTAAGTCTGAGGCTATTGTTTCTTCATCACTTTCGTCAGAGGCAGGTGGTGTATTATGCGTGCCAAGTTTTGCAAGGGCGCTTTCCAATCTAGCTTGTTTTCTAGCCACTTCTTTTTCATTTTCTCCTTTAAGTGTTCCTGAGAAATCTGATACATCGGTGCTTGCAGGCTCCCTTAGGAGAAATATCCCGAATAAAGTTGCAGCTAGGGCTATATAAGTTAAACCAACTAAAAGAACCCTTAATATAGGGTTGCTTAAATGAGCTGGTAGTTCTTGCCTAACCTTCTCAAGAAGATGAGTATCTTCTTTATCGGGAACTAAAAGGCTCGCAGGGTCTTTAAATGGATTTAAAAACGCAAAAGCATTCATATGCTGAATTGTTGCCGCATCTGTTATTGCCATTTATTCCATCCATGTTAATTATCTTATATATTAATTATAACATAATTATGATAAAGAATCAATAAATTACCATATACTGTAACTAATTGATTATAAGATATTTAAGCAATAAGAGGGGTTTTTGTAGATGGAAGGATAACCTTAACCGGGAAGAATCTTATGCAGGTATTTACAGACCGAATATAGGTTAATCCGGAGTGAGCGGATAGAAAAAGAGCTGCAGCGAATGTATTTTCACATATAATGTGGTAAGCGCCATCGCTAGCTTCAATTTTATACTTTGGATCTCCATTTTTTTCTGCTAAAAGTGAATCATCAACATCTTCTTCTAATATGTTATTTATGGTTGAGAGAGCAAAGCTTCTTTCGGATTCAAAAAGCTCTACCTTTTTATCTGAATGAATCCTGCACATTACGCAGTGGTGCTCGTAGCATAATAAGCCTTCTGTAGATGCTTTTATACTTTCTAATATGGAGTAAATCCTTCTTATCCATGGATAACTACTTGCCGCCGGGTTTTCATATAAACTATCATCAAGTAGCTTAATATCAGTGTTAGTTGGGCCAAAAATTTGCGCTATAGTGGATTGGCAATATTTGTGTGGATGATTTAATCTTCGATGTCTTAAAATCCCTTCTGTTAGAATTTTTTCTACATTGTAGGGTTCCATTTTATGAAATGCTACTATGGCGGACAAAACAATGGATGCACATGCACAAGCGCCATCTTTCTCATTTATACCCATAGCTTCGTTTTTAAAATTTATTTGAGTATATTTTTTTAAATTTTCACTTTTATAGATGATTCCTGCATTGGATAAATAGGTTAAAGCTGACTTCATTTCCATTCGCAATTCTTTAGCCCCTGCTGAGTTGGAGAATCTAAGAAAGCTTCTTAAAGAGTCAATAAGTAAAGAAATATATTTAAACGATTTTTCCTTTTTTAGAGAGTAGAAAGATTTTGCAATACTAATTACAAAAGGATTTAAAAAATCATTTTTAGATAGCTTTGCCTTTAGGATTTCTATCTCTTTTGTTGAGGCTGTTTTATTGGTAAATAGCATCTCTTTAAGAGCAGCTGAATTATAAATTCTTATTTTCGCGTAAGTGGGCTGATCTTTCTCTAGATCAGCAATACTCTCAACCTTTCTCTTTTCCCTAGGG
>CAMCSI010000115.1 GCA_945877885.1 Chlamydia trachomatis | reverse complement strand
TGTAGAAAAGGGGATTGAGAAGAACTGGATGCCCTTTTCAAAAGAGGGTAAATTATATGTTGTTTATTTATTAGAGCCTCAAAACGTTGTTCTTGAGGTAAATTTAGAAAAGGGAAATTGTACACTTGTATCTAAGACAGAAAATGATCTGCTAAATAAATTTTCCCCCCTTCGAGGAGGTACTCCGCCTGTATTTGATGAAGAACTTGGAGAATATTTGACTCTATATCATATCGCATTTGCTGGACGAAATAGCTTTACAACACTTAAGAAAAATATCTATATTTGTGGAGCGGCAACGTTTACGAAAAATGCCCCGTTTATTTTGACAGGAAGAACGATGAGCCCTTTTTATCAAAAAAATCTCTATAATAATCGAGAAAAAATTGTTTTTCCAACAGCGCTAATACGAAAGGGGGAGGACTATTTGATGTTTTATGGAGAAGATGATTGTAGAATTAAAGTGGCCAAAATAAATAGAGCAAAGCTAATTGCACACATGCAAAGGAGAGAGGATGAAAAAGGTAAATAATTTGGTGATTGAAACAATCAGAGAGGTTGTGCAAAAGGCCTTTGCTCTAAAAAATAGTCATACCACAGAGATCAAGGTGGAGATTGATCCAAGCAAAGATGTCAAATTTGGCGACTATCAGTGCAGTCTTGCTTTAAAACTTTCAAAGGAATGGAATAAATCCCCAAGAGAAATAGCAGAAGCTGCAGCAGCAAAGTTGAAAGAATTAGCAATTTTTGAAAAAATTGAGGTTGCTGGTGCTGGATTTATCAATATGACCCTTTCTACGGAAACATTAGAGAAATGGGCAAAAGATTGCTTAGCAGATGAACATCTTTTGGTCCCAAAAGGGGCGGGGGAAAAGGTAATTGTAGAATTTTCCTCTCCAAATATTGCAAAAACAATGCATGTGGGTCATTTAAGATCCACCATTATTGGGGAAAGTATTGCAAGATTAATGGAATTTTTGGGCTATGATGTGCTTCGATTAAATCATGTAGGAGACTTTGGTACGCAGTTTGGCATGCTTATTACCTATTTAAAGAAATATAAACCACAGATTTTGTTTAAAGATTCAAAAGCCACATTGGAAGAATTGGTTGAATGGTATAAAGCTGCCAAAGTGAAATTTGATGAAGATGCTGCGTTTAAGAAACAGTCTCAGGAAGAGGTTGTGAGATTACAATCAGGCGAGGAAAGTTCCGTTACGGCATGGAAAAATATTTGTGAGATCTCTAGAAAAGGATTTTCTGAAATTTATGAACTTTTAGATGTACACATTGAAGAAAGAGGGGAATCTTTTTATAACCCTATCTTGAAAAAAGTGGTGGATGATTTTAAGCAAAAAGGGCTTTCAAAGGAAGATCATGGGGCAGTATGTGTCTTTATGGAGGGGTTTAAGAACGCTGAGGGAGATCTTTTACCTTTGATTATTCAAAAAAGTGACGGCGGATTTAACTATGCAACGACAGATCTTGCAGCCTTTCACTATCGGGTAATAGATGATAAGGCAAAACGGATTATTATTGTGACAGATCTTGGGCAAAAAATGCACTTTGCAATGGTGTATAAGGCCGCAACATTGGTTGGATATATTGATGAGTCAGAAGTGAAATTTGATCATGTACCTTTTGGCTTAGTTTTATCCCCTGATGGGAAAAAATATAAAACAAGGTCTGGAGAGACGGAGAAATTATCAGACCTTTTAGAAGAGGCGGTGATTAGAGCAAAAGCCCTGCTGGATGAGCGGGGGGTAGAAAATAACGATGAACTTGCCAAAGTGCTAGGGATTTCAGCAGTAAAGTATGCAGACTTATCTTCTAATAGAATTAAAGATTACACGTTTAGTTATGATCGGATGCTTCGCTTTGAAGGAAATACTGCAGCCTTTATTCTCTATGCCTTTGTGAGAATTCAAGGGATAAAAAGAAAAATTGGAATTTCTATTGGAGAAATTGAGCATGAGAGATTAACCATTACTCATCCTACAGAAAGAGCACTGATTTTACACTTAATGAGATTTGGTGAAATATTACACATGATGAAAGAAGATCTACTACCAAACCATCTTACAGATTACCTATTTCACCTAAGCGAGAAGTTCAACGCATTCTTTAGAGATTGCCAAGTTGTTGATAATGAACACACTAAGTCTAGATTGCTTTTATGTGAATTGACTGAACGTCATCTAAAAACAGGTCTTTACTTATTAGGAATTAAAACAATAGACCGTATGTAAAAATACTAACCCTCTCCGTACGTCCTTAAAAAATCAGGGCATCGCTTAAATTACCCTGCCTTAGCCTAGCTATCATAATTTTTGAAGTACATTCTAGCCAGTAGCGACATTTTGATAGCAATCTTGAACATGTTCGGCTAAGTTTATAGGTTGTCTTCTAAACCAAGCACGTAAGTACATCCAAAAATTGATTCCCGTTCGAAAACAAGTCTGCTTTAGAGTTAATAAGCTATCACGAAACACTCTTCCTTCTTCACTTTTTGTACTTCCGGAAATATTACGAAATTTTACCATGCTTCTAATATCACGCTCGCTATCATTATTGTGTAAGGGTAATCCAGGGTGGTCTAGGGCTTTTAACATTTCCTCACTGAATTTTTTAAAATTTTCGAGTACTTTTTTCACACAAGGACTTATGACTTCCTTAGCAACTAGATTATTATATGCCAACATAACCTCTTTCTTACCTTTTTGCGAGCGGGAAGCTTCCCCCACTTGGTCATACAGGGTCCATATTGCTTCCCGCACTTGGCATATTTCTGTTTCCACCTCTGTAGTTGAGGCGATCAGTTTTCTTAAAGGTCGCTCCATATGTACCCAGCATCCGGCATGATTTAGGATAGAAAATTGACCAGCGCGATCGGAAAGAAGCAATTGACCAGGTTTTAGCATAGTTTCTTGTATGAATCCAATTAGCCCGGCCTCTATACAAAGTTCTCTGATTGTTTTATTATTTATCTCTAGGGTATTCAAAAGCCGAGTAAGCCCTTTTTTACTGTCATATTTTTTTCCTCTATACATTTCAAAGACATTTAGAATATCGTCTTTAATTCCCCCTGAAAACAGGTGCCAAATAAAGGCTTCATTGATAATGTAACCCTCTTTTCCTTGGGCTAAAATTTTTAAAAAATTGGCTCTTGATTTGGAAAATGTGGTTATGTAGTAAGCAAAATATTGACCACCAATATGTGTACAATACCCACTCTTATGACAATGTTTTGCTCCTGTATCATCTACTCTGATATAAGAAGCTTCTTTAAGCCCGATAGCTAAAATTGCTTTGCTTTGCTCGTAATAACCCTTAGCTTCTCCCATTAAAATAAGATGAATTTGCCCTTCTGATATTGCAATACCTAAGCTGTTTACAAATTGAAAAATTGCCGGTTGGGTCATGCCATTTGCATATAAACCATGAATCATAGCTCGTAAGTCTGGACCATAGTGCGAACCTTCAATTTCTTTAGGAACTCTAGCTCTGATAATGCTACCATCTGGTGCCTGCCATATCTCCAATTTGTATGTTATCTCTTTTGGTGTAAGCAAAAGCTCTTCTACACAGTAGTAAGAGTATCCTTTAAACCTTGATCCGACAGGAATGATTTCTGGCTTTATAACAATTTCTTCCTTAACTTTTTCTACCATATTAGCTATATCTGCTTCTGTTAGATTTGTGTTATTTGGAAGAGGGGGCTTTTTTTCTTTATCAGGTGGAGCGCCACCTGGTCTAAACTTTGGGCGCTTGGGGGTCCTTTTTAATTTTGCCAGGGCATCTTTCAATTCCTGTATGGTTACACAAAGTGTTGCAATCTCTTCTGTTTGGCGTTGGATAACTTTCGCTTGCTCATTAATAACTTTCGCTTGCTCATTAATAGTTTTTGCTTGTTCTTCCAGTAATTTCACGAGTTGATTAACCCATGGCATGCAAAGCTGTTCTTTAGGGATAGATATTTTCATATCTAAATATCATAAAGGTTTGATTAAAAATTTGCACTAAAAATTTATTAC
>CAMCSI010000114.1 GCA_945877885.1 Chlamydia trachomatis | reverse complement strand
CCCAATTGCCCTTTTTCATCGCATCGATAGAGTATTTTTCAAAGTGGTTAAAGGAAAAGCTTGAGTCATGATCAGGTTTAAGGTTTTTCGTAAGGATCACTCTTCCCACATAGTGGCATAGGGTTGAATAGGGGGGAATGTCGGCGTTTGCAAACACCCCATAGCCCACTTTTTTACTGATATAACGGAGGGCAACCCTCCTGCTATAGAAATGGTCTGAGCCACGCTTATCAAGATTTCTGAAATAGGCTTCAAATCGCTTTTTTCTAGTTTTAGTGAGTGTATAACTGAGTTTTTTATACTTTTCTTTGTAAGATCGTTTAAAATCAGTACGATAGAGACTGCTTATCTCATACTCTTCCATATATTTTACTGGTGGGGTCACCCCAAAGCGATCTTCAAAGCCATTCATACCACTATTTACCGCATAGTTTAGGTTATTCTTCAAATAGAATTTACTTAATTAAACCTTTATGGTTAACTTTAAGGCTTTTAAGGAGAAAGGATGTTAGAAAGTGTTAAAAATGGACTTGCTGGGCAGTGGTTTGAAAATCGTTATAACAGAGGGAAATGGTCTTTAATAGCAACTTCAGCCATTTCAGGATTGGTCTGGGCTTTAATAGCAAATAAAAGATCACCTGTGAAAAATGATCCAATTGTATTACCTCCGCTTGCATTGATTAAAAAGTTGCAAAAATTTGCAGAAAGAAACCAAAATCAATTTAATAAGTTGCCGGCTAACACTTTGCGCATATTTATTAGTGACTTACAGCAGTTATTTGACTTACTTGTAAAATGCAAGAAAAATGGGGTGGATATAGTTGCGCAAAATTCATTAAAACAGAGCAAACTTTGCTTATTAAACTTTATCGATGTGGGCTATATTATAGGTATTGCAATTCTAAATGAATGTAACATTAGGGAATACTTTCCTGAGGATGAAATGAATGCTTTAAAAAATTTCTTTCGAAATAATGTTCAACAGGTAGTGGATTACATGAAGCAAGGAGATGAGGCACTGTTATCATCGATGAGCTGCAATGTGATCACAATGATTGCCGCCGAGGATAAAGAGGATGAACTTGCCGCTTCCATGGCCTCTAGTATAGAAGGTAATCTCTCAGATTCTGAAGATAGGAACTTACGGGCAAAGATACTTCTATTTACGATTATTGGAATGGTTTGCCCCACCTACTTAGAGGGTGAAACAAGAGAAAAATTTGCTCTTTATAGTAGTAAGATAGATTTAATGTAAGATGAGCAATCAATTGGTGGTCTTATCTTATTTATGATTTGAATTGTTGACAGGTTATTTTTCCCCAAACTGGATCATCCAATATTAATTCAGAGTAGTTGCCTTTTGTGTATTGGTTTATAACATTACGCCAAAAGTTTTTTGCTGTATTTGCTCCTTGAATTTGTCTTACTTGCCACTGTCCAGGATATCTATCAAATATTGCAAAAGCCATTCTTCTTCCTGCACCACTTCTTCGATAAGAAGGAATAACATAAAATTCACCGATATCTGAGTACTCTTCAACAGTATCTTTAATCACAAACCCAATGATTTTTCCATGCTCTTTCCAATAAAATCCATCATTAGTTGGGACATTCCAATGTACATCTATCGCATATTTTCCATCTGCTTGTTTCTGCTTTCCTGTTAAAGAAGAAACTTCTTCTTCATAATCTTGGGTCAAGTATTCAAAAATTTCACAGTTTTCATTAGTAATTTTAATAAGCATATTTTACTTCCACAGATAATATAGATTTAATGTGAGATGAGCACTCATTTGAGTTTTCAATATGAATCGCATGTGAGGTAGCATCGATAAAATATAGATGAGAATAGTTATTCAAAGGGCCTGCTTTTGGATCGTTTTTTTTGTAGATAAACCCAACTCTTATGGATCTTGATTTAAGCTTTTCTGCAAGGGGTGGCATTTTTAAGATAGAATACTCTTCCATAACTTTTAAAAGATCGGCTTTATTTTGCTTATACCTTTGTTTTGGAATGGTAAAACCTGCAAAAAGGGGTTTTTTATACCAGTAGTTAATGAAGTCTTTGGTGGTGCTTTTAGAAAGAGTTTCTTTCCACAGAGTTTCTTCTTTGATCCGGTTTTCTCGATCATTCACCTCAAGGGTTGGGCAAAGGCAGGTGAGGGATAAGAAGGGAGCGTTTTTGTATAGAAGGGCTTCTAAAGCAATTCTTGCCCCCATAGAATAGGCAACCACATGAAGGGGTGGGAGATTGCAAAGGATATTTATAAATTCCTCTTTTGGGATAAATGGTGCGTCATTATGACCTGGAAGATTTAACGTCGTTACTCCAAAGTCCTTTTTGTAAGCATCAAAGTCAGAGGGGTGGCCTAAGAATCCATGAAGGCAAAGGATGTTGTCTTTTGCGGCTTTTTGGGTGGGATGAAAAAGTATGAATGACGCTCCTTTTTAAGATTCTTTTCAAGGTTTTTTTCGATAAAGGCTTTTAATTTTTTATGGATGAGAACATTTTCTTCTCTACTTGTGCTCACTTCAATAATTCCGCCGCTTTTTTCTTCAAGAAGATGCTCGATCATTTTCTGATAGTCTGAAGAGTTACCCGCTTTCCAAAAGGCAATATTAAAGGCTTGGGCAATATTTCCAATATTTATATCTGTAGAGGGTGAAATTTTATTATCAAGAAGTTTTTTATTATTTGCATAAGGTAGAAAGTCAAAGATGCCTCCACCATTATTATTAATGACGATAAGGATTAATGGGGTCTTTTGTTTGCTCATTAAATGAAGGGCGCCGACATCATGTAAGAAGGTGCAATCACCGATAACTGCTATAACTGGAGTCCCGAGAGCATTACAGATACCAATTGCTGTAGAAATATTTCCATCAATCCCACTTACCCCACGATTTCCATAGATCCTTTTCGTGATAGAGGAGGGAAATAAGAAATTATCCCCATAGCGGATGGATAAGCTATTTCCTAGAAAAATAGGGAAAGGAGATTTATCAAGAATAGGAAGTAGGCTTGTGATTACCACTGGTTCACAGAGTTTATCTTCTTGATCGAAAAATTCAGGGATAAGATGATTAAGAGTTAAAGAATAGCTCTTCCATAGGCTTGGGTATAGGCAAGCGGGTTTGTGAATGATTTTATTATTGATCATTTTTGCAAAATGGGAAGGTTTCATAGAAACCCGTGTATTGATACAAAGTGTTGGGTCGATATTTCGCTTACAATCGGTAACGATGATTTGATGAGCACAGGTGAGTGTTTTTGTCCACAATAAGACATTTTTTGAGATAATATGGCCACCTAAAAAGATGACTACATCAGGTTTAAACTGGGAAAGCTCTCCTACATGATGAAGAATTTGATTGTAATGAGAGATGATCATAGATGATCCACCTAGTTCTCTTATACCTGATAATGGATCTGGCAGGATTGGATAGCCAAGCTTTTCCCCTAAAATAAGGATGTTGTTTGCAGCCCCTGTTTCACAGTTACCTCCTGCGATAATAATCCCCTTTTCAAAAGAGGAGAGGATATCGATGATGTAATCTAACGATTCTTCCGAAAGCGCTGGATCAGCGGTTAGGTGTTTAGGGAGAGAATGGGAAAATAGGTTTGATCCTGTCTCAGTGATTAAAGGTTCTCTAAAAGGGATATTAATATGAACAGGGGTGTTTGTACTTTTTGCTCGATAAATGAGGTGGGATAAAAGCGAGGTGATTACAGATTGATCAAATGGGTGAGGAGGGGCGGGGATTGTTTTAAAGCAATCTACGTAGCTGCCAAATATAGCCTCTTGATCACATGTTTGATTTGTCCCTCGATCAAGATCTTCAAAAGGTCTATCGCACGTAATCACTACAAGAGGAGTGTTGTCCATGTAAGCTTCCATCACTGCAGGAAATAGATTAACAGTAGCTGATCCAGATGTGGTGATGATGCACACTGGGCGTTGTAACCCTTTTGCAAGGCCGAGGGCATAAAATCCTAAAGATCGTTCATCGTAATGAACCATGGTAGTGGCTCTAGGATTATTTTCTAAGGCTTCAGCAAGGGGGGCGCTGCGACTGCCACTGCCAATGCAAAAATGGCTCACACCGAGGTTTACAAGATCAGAAATAATGAGGTTTGCGTATTCGTTATTAGTTTGACACGGCTTTTTCAAGAAAAACCTCCTCTAAGGTGAGAAATTTACTATCTATTTCCTTTATTTCATCCTCTGGCACCGACATATGAGTAATTCCGGCTCCGGCAAAAAGAGA
>CAMCSI010000113.1 GCA_945877885.1 Chlamydia trachomatis | reverse complement strand
GAGCATTTAACCTATGAAACATTTATAAGCGATGCAAGAGCTTTTATCTCCCGAGAAAATACAAAGCGACTTGCCGTCCTTGTCAATGGAACAAATTTTGATAGCAAATCATTTAGTTATACCGAAACCAATAAAGAGGAACTTGCCTCGAGTAAAAAATAGCCTAAATTCGATTTTGAAAAAATTCTAGTTTATAGATTCAACACAAAGCGCATACTTGCAGTATTTTAACCACCCGCTCGCTATGCTCTCTAGAGAACACAGAGAAAATCCTTTGAATTATTTAAAAATCAGTAAAAATTTAATGTATTTCTCTGGGACCTCTGTGATCTCTAGCAAGCTTTGCCCCGGGTGGTAATATTTAAATTCAAAATCAACTTAAGTAAGGTGGGTAACTCATAAATTTAATACGGTGTCCCGTAGACCTCTTTGTAATTCTCTATCTTTATTCCGGTTACTTCATATTTTAAGATTATGGTAGACTTGGTCTATATCATCTATATCTTCGATAAACTCTATCAAGGCTAAATTGCTTTCCTTATCCTCATCATTACATTCAATAAGGACATTAGGGGCAAACTCTAAGACCGGATCGGTTACCTTATACCCTTTTTGTTCTAATGCGTCCTTTACTTTATAAAGATCCTCTGGGGCGGTGGTAATGATAAAGACCTCATCGTCTTCCTCGTTAAAATCTTTAGCGCCAGCATTTAAAGCCTCTTCAAAAAGGGTCTCGCTATTTATCCCTTCTTTTATAATTTGAAACACGCCAAGAAATTCAAAGTTAAATACCACACTTCCTGGGGTGGAGATTGTTCCCCCCTTTTTATTGGTGGCAATGCGCATATCTGAGGCAGTACGATTTTTATTATCAGTAAGGGCTTTACAGATTATTCCTACACCGCCATGACCGTAAACTTCATAGAGCACTTCATCAAAATTTGACTGATCTTTTGACTGTGCTTTTTTAATATTTCTTTCGATGTTTTCACTAGGAAGGTTAATGGCTTTAGCTTTTGTAATGGCAAGTCGGAGTAATGGATTTGTTTTTGGATCCCCTCCCCCTTGTTTTACAGCCACAATGATCTCTTTAGTAACCGTTGAGAAGGCTTTTCCTTTTTTTGCATCTGCACGTGCCTTTTTATGTTTAATATTTGCCCATTTACTATGTCCTGCCATCTATCCATTCCTCCGAATTAAATCTGTATTTCTCGTAAATCAAGTTGCATTTGTAATTTCTTTTTTTTCTTTTCGGTGCATTGCTCTCGCATAAACTTTTCATGCACTGCATAATCTTTAAACCCTAATCTTTTGTAGAGAGAATAGGCAGGATTTCCTTCATACATTTCAAGATGAAGGTTAATAATTCCATATTTATGTTTTGCCTCTTTCATCAAATGTTTGATAAGTTTTGTACCCACCCCTTTGCCACGATATTTATCACCTACAACAATAGCAAATAAAGATTGCTTTGCCAATTTTTCAAAGCTATTTACATATAAAATAGCAAATCCTGCAGGTTTATGGTTCACTTCAATGGTATAGGCTTGTCCTTTACGGGCATAATAAAGCCAGATTTTTATCGCCTCATTCACCTCAGACATATTACTCATAGGAAAATACTCAAGTACAGATGGATCCATCAAATATTGCGATAAAAAATATAAATCTGCCTCTACTAACGTTCTGATCACTGATTCTTCAGATTCTTTACTCATCGTTTAAAGCTCCATTTCATACACAAGACGTGCTTTTAATTTTCCAAATAGTTCCACAAAATTTTCTTGCTGAAAGACTTTTTTGTAGCCACCTTGTTTTAACAAAGGTTCAATAGAGCACCCTTCAAAAATTTCAAAATGCATAGAGTCTAACTTGAATTTGGTTTTAGCAAGATGGTTAATATTTTTTAGCAGCGATTTGCCCACACCCTTTCTGCGAAATTCTTTTTTCACAATCATGTAGGCCATGGCAAGATGTGCAACTTTTACATAGGGCATCAAAAAAATGGTAGCCATGCCAATAATTTCCCCTTTATAGGTAGCTGTTAGACTACAGTTATACCTTGCAAATCCTGCCCAGTTTCTCACAAAAATATTTATGTCAGATTCTGAAGAAGGTGGATACCATAATCTTGTCCCCTCATCAAGCAGCTGCTCTTTTAAAAAAGTTTCATCACTTAGTTCAGAAAATCGCAAATTGTAATCTGGATCATCGGTAAATAGCTCTTTTTCTGTACTAGTTTCTTTTGTCACTGCCACCCCTTAATTTTAAATAGGCATGGATGAACGGATCAATATCTCCATCAAGAATTTTTCTCGTATCTCCATCTTCATATTTTGTTCGTGGATCCTTTACTAACGTGTAAGGGTGTAAAACATAATTTCTTATTTGACTACCCCAAGAAATCTCTTTTTTCTCCCCTGCTAGATTTGCAATTTCCTCACGTTTTTCATCTAACTTCTGCTGATAAATTTTAGACTTAAGCATCTTTAAACAAAGATCGCGATTTTTAATTTGAGAGCGCTCTTGCTGACAAGAGGTGACAATTCCTGTAGGCATATGGGTCATCCGTACAGCAGAATCTGTGGTATTGATGTGCTGACCACCTGCACCTGAGGCTCTAAAGGTATCGACTCGAATATCTTCCGGTCGAATATCAATTTCAATATTTTCAGAAATAATTGGGGTAGCATCCACAGATGCAAAACTTGTATGCCTTTTCCCATTACTATCAAATGGGGAAATACGAATAAGACGATGCACGCCCGCTTCGGCAAATAAATATCCGTATGCATAGGGCCCTTCCACTTTTATCGTCATATTCTTAATACCTGCAACATCTCCTGCAAGTTCACTTAAAATTTCGGTTTTCCAGCCACGTCTTTCTGCATACCGAAGGTACATCCTTGAAAGCATTAAAGCCCAATCACAAGACTCAGTTCCTCCTGCACCTGCGTTAATATTTAAAAAGCAGTCCAATTTATCCTCATCCCTAGTAAACATGCGGCGAATCTCAAGCTCTTCTAATGTCTTTTCTCCTGAAGTGAGTTCTTTTTCTAGATCATCCATAAGATCTTCATCTTTAGATGCCTCAATATCAGGATACATCGACTCAATACTGTTCCACAAAGAAAGTAATCTACCAAGAGGGGCCACCCAGGATTTTAGCTCAGAAATCCTCTTTACGGTGATTTCAGCATCCTCTTTGTTCTCCCAAAAGTCCTCCTCCATCATTTTATCTTCTAAAAGGTTAAGCTCCTTCTCTTTTGAGGGGTAGTCAAAGATACCTCCCCATACCAGAAACCTTCTCTCCGAAGATTTTAATATCCTTTGATAGATTCTCTCTCATGGGTAAACCTTTTTTATTAAAAAATCATAGCAAAGAATCACCTAAAAGCCAAGAGGCAATCTCTGATTCTTAAAAAAGAGTGACTTTATGAAAAAAATTCTCTTAGGAGGAATTTTTTATCCATCTTAAAGTTAGATCTATACATATTCGATTATAAATTAATTTTATATGTTGTTGACGAATAAATAAAACCCTGGCAAACAATAAGTAATAGTTACATTTTACGTTTAATCAAATCTTTACTATTCAGGAGATACAAATGGCAAAGAAAGCAGCAGCAGCTAATTCAGCTTTTATGAAAAAATTAACACTCAGTCCAGAACTGCAAGCAGTTGTTGGAAAAGGGCCAATGCCTAGAACTGAGATTACTAAAAAAATATGGTTATATATCAAGAAGCATAATCTTCAAGATCCAGAAAACATGAGAAACATTAAACCAGATGAAAAATTAGAGAAAGTTTTTGGCAGCAAAAAGGCGATTTCTATGTTTAAAATGCCTGGTTGTATCAACAAACACGTTGAATAGACAACCCTTTGCATGATATAATCTCCTAAGCAATTAGGAGATTTTTTTGTTTAAAATTAAATTTGCCATTTCTTACGATGGGACAAAGTATTTTGGCTGGCAAAGACAGCCTAATAGGCTATCTGTCCAAGAAGAGATAGAAAAAGTACTAAGTAAAATCTTCAATGAAGAAATTACTATTCATGGGGCTGGAAGAACAGATCGAGGTGTTCATGCCAAAGGGCAAGTTGCCTCAGCTACCTTACCTAAAAAGGTCCCCCTAGCTAGGCTACTAAAATCAATGAATTCTATGCTTCCTAACGATATTCTCATTTTTGACTTAGAGGAAGCAGAGGCTGATTTTCATGCAAGATTTAGTGCAAAAGGAAAAATTTATAGTTACCATGTTTACACAAAAAAACTCCTTAATCCCTTCAAAAGAAATACCTGCTATCACCAT
>CAMCSI010000112.1 GCA_945877885.1 Chlamydia trachomatis | reverse complement strand
TGCATTTCCATCTGGATTAATGCGCAAGTTCATAGTTGCTTTTCGACCGCAGTCGCAAATGGTTTTAATTTCATGCAACTCTTCTGCCAAGGCAAGTAAATATTTACTTCCTTCAAAAGGCTCACCTAGAAAATCGGTGCGTAAACCGTAGCAGAGCACGGCAATATTTAATGTGCAAGCAATGTCGGTTAATTCAATGACTTGGTTTTTTGATAAAAATTGACACTCATCAATTAATATACATCGAAGATTGGCCATACTCTTCTTCTTTTTTTCTATAAAGTCAAAAAAATTAAATTCAGCGTCAAAAGGGATTGCTTCCTTGATGAGGCCAATACGAGAATGAATAACTGCATTTCCAGCTCGAGTATCAATTTTTGATGAAAACAGAAGGGTTTGCATCCCCCTTTCTAAGTAGTTATAGCTTGCTTGCAATAGGTTAGTGCTTTTGCCTGCATTCATCGCAGAGTAGTAAAAATAGACTTTTGCCATAGGTACCCTAGTAGTGAGTTTTGCAAAGCATAAAGAAATAGGGGTTGTTTAGCAAGAAAAAGAGGCAAATTTTAAGTGAATGCTAAGTGTATGTATGATAAATTAGAAAAACATATAACCACTGGCAAGCACAGCTTGCTAGAGAGCACAAAGATCACAGAGAAAGGTATTTAAATCTTTATCAATCCCTTACAATCATAAAGTGTTTTTCTATTCCAATGAACATGGATAAAAGTATGTAAGGATAAAAAATGTAAATGATCGCTTAATTAGAGCTTTGTGGGCTTTGTGCTCTCTAGTGAGCAAAGCGAGCGGGTGGTTTAATATCTGCTAGAATTGGCTTTTTAATTAAAAACCTTTCATGCGTAAAGGGAGGCAATAGTTTTGGCTATTTCAAGATCAAGAGAGCTTGTAATTTTTATATTATATTCATTTCCAGCTACATAGCTTAATTTATTTCCAGCATCAAGCATTAATGAGCAATCATCAGTATACTCTTTGACCGTTTCTTGATGAGCTTTTAATAGTTTTTCAAAGGAAAAACTTTGCGGTGTTTGACCTCTTAAAAAATCACCTCTAGGAGGAATGGAAGTAATTTCCTCATTTTGTAAAACATTTATTGTGTCACTACTTGGAATACAAGTATTTACGTTTTCAAACCCTTGTAACAGCTTATCAACATGTAATTGTATAAGCTCCCTAGTGAGAAAGGGTCTTACCCCATCATGGATTAAAACATGGGTGGGATTTTTACACTGCTTTAGTGCAAGGTGCACTGAACTTTGACGGCTTACCCCGCCCAGAATAATTTTGCATTCTGGATGAGAGTCTAAGTAGGGGGTAAAATCAGGCTGAATGATTAGTAGTATTTCATGAAAAAAACCACAAGAAAGGAGGGTGTCTAAGGCATAACGGTACACTTTTTTACCTAAAAGGGGTTGAAATTGTTTAGGTAAAGAAGATCCGAACCGTAATCCAGAACCAGCTAAAAGAAGTATTGCTGAAAGTTTCATGAACTTACTCTATCAGGAATGAAGCTTTATGTCGTTTAATTTTTCTTTGAAAAAGCGAGCCCTTTTTTCATTGACCGAAAGTGATTTATCAGGAAAATAAGCCTCTAAGTGGGCTCGTCTTAAGGAAAAAAAGAGATCGAAATAAAACGTTTTCCTTTCGCTTTCTACTAAATTTAAAGAGATACCAAGATCGATTGCACTTGCAATGGCTAAGGCCTCATGTAATTGAAGTTCTTTACAAAAAAAAGCTGCACCAAATTTTTTTGATAGATCATTCATAAATTTTGTTTCAGGATCTTCTAAAAGAGTTTTTTTTGCAGTTAACTCTGCTTGAAAGATTTTATCGGCTATTTCATCTACTTGATTGATGATATTTTTCTCACTCACCCCTAGGCAATATTTATTAGTGATGATAATTAGGTTGTTAAGAGTCTCTTTTTCAGCATTTAAGCCATGAATTAGGACTTTGCTGTGATCGCTTATGCTCGCCCCTAAAAGATTTAAGGCAGGAGCATGAATGATTGCTTCTTTCGATAGCCCTGTGCCTAAATAGACAGCAGAGCTGGTAAGGTAGCCAAATAGATCTGAATAGGCAAAAGGGATTGTTTTTTGTAATTCTTGATCAATAAAGGTAATTTTCTCCAATATTTCTTCAGACGCCCTTGTTGTTTCATGAAAAAAGAGGGTAAGGTGATCTTCTAAATGAATGATAGCAAGAAGGTTATTTTTAAGATCAATAAAGATGCCCCCTTCAGGATGGATATTTTCTCTACCGGCAAGATAAAGGTGCTCAAATAGGAGGTGATGTTCCTGATCGCTAATATCTTTACTATGAAAGAATTCCCCAGTTGGAAATAGCCTACTTAACTCCTTTACTAGTTTTTTACACACATCCACCGCTTCAGGGTTTGAAATTTTTTCAGAAAAGGTAAAACCTGCAATATTTCTATGTAACGTGTATCTATTTAACGGGTATGAGGGGTTCATCTTATTAACCCATGGAGAAAACTCTTTAAGCATAGCCGTAAGAGTAAGAGGGGACTTATTTTGTGCCTGCATTAGGATTCTCCAGATATTTTTGAATTTGGTCACGAATATCAGCCGCTTCTTCAAAATGCTCAGATTGAACAGCTTCATTTAGAGCAAGATGTAACGTTTCCATCGTTTTTGAAAAACCTTGAAAAGCATGAGTTTTTGGAATATTACCTAAATGAAACCCACTACCGAAATCTTTATTTTGTACGTTTTGAGGGATTAGATCTAATGATTTGATCTCTTGAGATAAAATATCCTTGAACGTTTCGGCGCAACTGCCACAACCTAAAGTTAATGTGATGGTAAATTCCTCTTTACTTTGCCCGCAAACAGGACAATTTGACTTCTCATCCTTAAAAATAGAAGGATTATTTATCTTTAAAGGCTCAGCCTCGTGCAGCTTAGATTTTAATAAAGGACAGCTTTTGCACATGCAATAGCTCTGCATGTTCCCATCTTTCATCTCTTTATAGTTAATGCAACCTGCTCTTTTGCACTTACTACATTCAATCGGTTTATCAGCCATATGACCCCCCTTACTTTCATTAAACATATGCAGTGGCTACTTTTTTGCAAGAAGATAACTTTTTATTTGTATTTATTAATTAAATCATGATTGTAAAGATTAATAGTACTTTTAAATATAATAAGGAGAAAAAAATGAAAAATATTAAGAATTTTAAGATCAAAAAATATGCCTTTTACACTCTTGGGGTTGGATTGCTCCTTTTAGGGGCTACGAATGCAGCAACTCCATCTAGCAGACAGATGGTAAAAACTCCGAGCGAGGATACTGATTCTAAGCCTTCTATGACAGCTGTAGAAAACAATAGTAAAAATGCAGAAGATGCAAAAGCTCATAGCCAAACGGTTAAGTCACTAAGCCCTAAAAATCAAGGGACTTTTCATGCGCTACCAAAAGCGGATCAAAAACGTGTGGTTAAAGCTCAGCAGAAAAACGGTACAGGTCATACTGAGATTCATAAGATTTTAAAAGAAGATTCTGATAGTCAGAGTAAATCTGCTAGTAATTCTGGTGTATCGCCTGCACAAAAATCTATGAGCAAAAGTGGAAATAACAATGGTTAAGTATGTAATGTTGTCTCTTTGTGTGATTGGAACTCTATTTGGAGCTTCGGGGGATACTTCTTCCCCCGATAGTTCTGGGCAGTCGCCAATGCATAAGTTACAGCAAAGACATCCTGATAAGCTTCCAAATTCACAAAGACATGTGATGTATAGCCTCTCTCCATCTTATCAAAGGATCTATTTGTATGCTCTTACAGATGATCAAAGAGATGAGGTGGCGATGTATGAACAAAAAGGGGAAAACCCTTACGCTGCTATTGATCGTATTTTACGTAGAGATAGAGAGCGTACAGATAGAAATTTACACACTAATTGCTCTTCCCCTTGTCAAAAGACAAAATTTGCAGGACAAAGAAGACGATATATGCATGCTGAGGAAGAAGTGGCATTAGACGTTGATGAAGATCAGGTACTTGCAGTTAATCCAGAAGATGATGTGGAAATCTATGATGAAACTGACGCAAAAGCTGCTTCAGATCAAAAAATGGATTATTCAAGTAAAGTGAACAAAGTTGATACCACCGTAAAGAGCGGTCCCGTTAAAAAAGAGATGACAAGCCCTGCAAAAAAAGCCTGCACAAGCTGTGGAAAGACAACCTGCTGTAGCAAAAGAACATGCAGCGGCACTAAAAAATCCCTTTTTTCAAGATGTAAAGAATACTTTTCTAAAGAGGAAAAGGTGCAAACTTGTAAAAAGTATCAATACGTTGACCCTAATGCAGAAAAAAGACGTCAAAGATCACAACAAGTACTTCAGTATTAATATCCG